>NZ_LWGA01000973.1:0-8454 GCF_001635235.1 Oleiphilus sp. HI0117
AGAACGACTGGGTGGGCGAACGAACGCGTTGGTACATTTCCGATATGATAGCCGACCAGGATGTCGCAGTAGAATGGTATAAGTCATCGGCGATATATGACTTATGGATTGGCGACCAAAACACGCCGTTGGAGAGTATTGTTAACCTCAACCACTTGCGTTTTTGGTATCTGAATTCATGGGATATTGCCGGTAAACATGTTGAAGCACGTCACTGGTACTTCCAGTCAATGAATAATGCTGAGCCTGAAGAAGTAACGATTAACTGGTGGGGAAGACGCAAAGACACAGGGTACGATGCCGCCAGTGCCAGAACTTCAGATAACCGCATTAAGGTTATGATGGGGAATGATTATGAGTGGGATCAGGTAGAAGGTCGCTATACCGCAAAGCCTTCGGATGACCAGTTTGAAGTGAAGAACTACTAAAATAAGCTAAGACGTTAAAAGGCTGAATGAGGAGGCGTGCTTTCCTTATTCAGCTTTTAAAATTGCCCATGCTTGCCCTGACCTTTGGTAAACCCCTGTGCGCCGTCTAAGGCTCCTGATGCGGCAGCGACTTCCATGCCTCGGTAGAATTCATTCTTCATGGCTTCATCAAATGACTTGTCCCGGTGCTTAGCTGTCTCGAAGTACACTAACTGGCGAATGACTAGCCACCTTCCTTGTACTCAATCCTACTAAACACATGATCAGTAAGGCTGAACTAATGGGTAGCCATGCCCAAAGATGCCATTGCACTTGATAGTCTAGGTCGAGTAAATAGCGATATAAGCTATAGCAGATTGCTTCAGTACCCAGCAGGGCCAGAATACCTGCCATGAGGCCTAACAAAGCGAATTCACTCCACTGATTAAGGCGAAGCTGCTTTCGGTTAGCGCCGAGTGTCCGTAAAATTGCACCTTGTAATATTCGCTCATCGATACTTGAATAAATGGTCGCCAGTAAGACCAACACACCGCCGATCAATACTAGGATAAGTAAGTACTCAACAGCGAGGCTGACTTGCTTGAGCAAACTTTGAATTTGCGTAAAGACCATACTCATGTCGAGTAAGGTAATGGTCGGGAACTCGCGGATGAGCTTAGTAAGTTTTGCCTCGCTGCCAGAAGGGACATGAAAACTGGTTAAGTAACTAAGCGGAAGGTCCTGGAGCGCTGCCTCAGATAGAATCATATAAAAGTTAGGACTAAGTGTTCCCCAATCGACACTGCGAATACTAGTAATGGTCACTGTGAAGCTTTGTCCGGCCACCTCGAAGCGAAGCGTGTCGTTAAGCTTTACACCTAATCTCCCTGCTAAACGCGATTCAATAGAAACTTGTTTGCTCGCCGCATCTGACTTTTTATCATTTATCCAAACACCTTCCAGTATTTTGTTTCCTTCGGGTAGTTGTTCACTCCATGTGAGCGCCAGATCTCTTTGAAGGGCCGGGTCTTCACTCAGTTTTTCATCATCATGAACATAGCGTTCGTTGATATGCGTTAATCGCCCTGGAACCATAGGAAAGAGCGGGTAGTTCTTGAAGCCGGTTTCTTCGAGTGCCGCTTTATAACTATCCGATTCATAGGCTTGTATATTCATAGCGAAGAAATTGGGCGCGTTCTCGGGTAAGCCGCGTTGCCAGTCATTTAGTAAATCATTTCTTACAACACTAATGACTAGCATGACCATCAATATCATCGCGAATGCCAAGATTTGAGTGCTGGCACTTTGATTGTTGCGCATGAGGTGTCGCCAGGCGAAACGCACATAAATATTGAAGCGTGCTGAAGGTGTGATTTTATCTAAAAGCTTAAGTATTCCTCGTAAACCAAATGAGAGCAGGATAAGGGTCACCAATCCGCCGACAATCAATGCGAGAGACATCTTTACATCGCCGGTAAACCATAAGCATAACGAGAGAATACATGCGAGCGCGATGCCGTAGATTAGTCTTCCGCTAATGCTCATCGGCTCAAGGTCACGGCGCAGGATTCTAAGTGGGGATACGCGACTTAGTTGAATCAGGTGAGGTAGCGCAAAGCCCAGTAGAGTAACCGGGGCCGTAATACTCGCAATAGCCCAAGCTGACCAAGGTGCGGTAGGCAAGTCATTGATAAATAGGATACTTAGCAAGGAAGAAAGTTGTTCCTGTATCAGGGTGCCAAGCATTAGGCCGATGAGCGTGGTGATGAAGGCGAGAATCAGTAACTGCAGACTAAAAAGCCACAGTACTTGCTGACGACTGGCGCCCAAGGTTCTTAACAGTGCGCTGGTATCGTAGTGGTGTTGGGCATAGTTTTGAGCGGCCATCGCAATGGCAATACCCGCAAGTAGAATCGCGAGAATGGCCGCTAAGGAAAGATAGCTACGTGCTTTATCGAGTGCCGCGGCAAGCGCCTGGTTGTTATCTGATAATGACTCCAGGCTTTGATTGTCACTGAGTAGAGGTTTCAGCCAGACCTTGTATTGGTCAATTGAGTTAAGCGAGCCCTTGAGTTGAGTCGTCTCGGTCTGAGCTTGTTTGTCTTGAAGGTCTGCAAGCAATAAGCGCCAAGTAACGCGACTCCCAGTCTGAATAAGCCCAGCTGCTTCGATGTCAGCCATATTCATCATCAGGCGTGGGGACAAACTATAGAAGTTTCCACCGCGATCACTTTCCTGGGTGATGAGTGCACCTATGGTGAAATTCTGTTTGCCCAGTTCCAGTGTGTCGCCTATTTTTGCATTGAGTAGCGTCAGTAAGCGAGACTCTAGCCATACACTACCAGGAGGTGGTCCTGTTGGGCTTTTCTCCCCGGGCTTGAAGGCACTCAAGCTAGTCATAACCTTACCTTTAAGAGGGTAATGATCATCGACGGCTTTAACGGCGGCCAAAGACATTTCATCCCCTACCACCACAACACTTGGGAACTCCAAGGTGGTACTGGTTGATAAACCGCTTTGTTGCGCACGTTCTTCGAACCCGGCCGGGATTTCTTGACTGGAGCGAATGCGCAGGTCGGCGCCAAGCAGCTCGGTAGACTTTGCCAACATGCCGGCTTCCATACGCGCACTGAATACACTGATAATGGTAGCGACGGTGACGGCTAGAATAAGAGAAAAGATGATTAAGGTGAGCTGCCCCGAACGGGTTTCTCGTCTGAGAAGAGACTGGGACAGACGAATAAGTTTGAGGAAACTGAGGCCTTGCGTGCTTGTATTCATCTTAAGCATTTAGCTCCTTTACCTGGCCATCGCTCATGCGTACGGTTCGGGCGCAGCGCTTAGCTAGTTGTTCGTCATGCGTTACGAGTACAAGGGTTGTTCCCAACTGAGAGTTCAAGGAAAAAAGCTGTTCTACAATTTGTTGCCCTGTATTACTGTCGAGATTGCCGGTAGGCTCGTCTGCAAACAATATTTTTGGTTCAGAAGAGAAGGCTCGAGCGATAGCAACACGTTGTTGTTCACCACCCGAAAGCTGTTTAGGGTAGTGATGGATTCGATGGCTCAGGCCAACCTTGTCCAGCCAGTCTAGTGTTTTCTCTTCAGTTTGGCGGGCGTTATACCTGCCAGACATTTCTATCGGCAGGCTGACATTTTCATAGGCCGTCAGGCCGGGAAGCAGCTGGAAGCTTTGAAAGACAAAGCCTACCCCCTTTGCTCTGACAGATGATCGTTGATCTTCATTTAACTGGTGTAATGCTTCGCCCAAGAGGTAGACTTCGCCTGATGAACTTTCATCAAGCCCGGCCATAATTCCTAGCATTGTTGATTTGCCGCTACCTGACGCGCCAACGATGGCGACAGATTCTCCTTGCTTGATTTCAAGTTGAATGCCTTGCAAGATATCAAGCTGTTCTGAACCGGTATTGACCGACTTACATACATTATTGAGTTTCAGTAGGAGATTTTCTTGAGTGCTATTTTCAGGCATATTCAATCACAAAATAGTTGTCTAAACAGAATGGGGTTTGCGATGCACATGCAGCTAGGTCGTTATTTTATTATTGGCTGCCTGCTTCTACTAAGCAGCTTAACGTATGCGGCGGAAATAGAAAAACCGTTACCGGTAAAAAATACTGTTCCAGTTCAAAAGGCTGCAAGCATTCTAGTGGTGGGTGACAGTATTAGCGCGGCCTTTGGTTTGGATAAGAGTAAGGGCTGGGTAGCGCTGATGCAGCGTGAGCTGGGCGATAACTATCGCGTGATCAATGCAAGTATCAGCGGTGATACCACTACCGGTGGCCGTTATCGTTTAGGTAAGGCCTTATCAACTCATCAGCCCGTTATCGTCATTATTGAACTTGGCGGAAACGATGGTTTACGAGGAACCCCGGTTAGGCAGATTCGTAATAACCTAGAAGCGATGGCTGTGATGTCACAAGAGGCTGGAGCCCAAGTAATATTGCTAGGCATGCAGATACCGCCTAACTATGGTGACCGTTATACCAAAGCCTTTGCGAATATATACTCAGACCTGGCATTGCAAATGGATCTATCCTTAGTTCCCTTCTTATTGGAAGGGGTTGCTGGTGTTGAAGGTATGATGCAAGACGATGGTATTCATCCGACGGAAAGCGCGCAACAAACGATGTTTGAGCACGTAGACAAAGTATTGGATACTTTGCTTTCAGCTAAATAAGTGTGGCAACAGGATGACTATTGAGTTCCGTTACGTCACCTCAATTGCTGAGGTGGGAGAGCAGGCCTGGAATTCCTTGGCAGGTGAGGGCTACCCCTTTGTGCGCTACCACTTTCTCGATGCCTTGGAAAAAACACAAGCGGTTGGTGGATGCTCAGGATGGTTGGTGCATCACCTCATGGCTTATCAGGGCGATACATTGGTCGCCGCTGTTCCTAGCTATGTTAAGCAGCATAGCTATGGTGAATACGTCTTTGACCATGCTTGGGCGAATGCTTACCATCAATATGGATTGGCTTATTATCCCAAGTTAGTTTCAGCCATTCCTTTCACCCCCATTACCGGTTCACGGATACTTATACGAGAGGGTATTGATCATAGCGCCGTGATTACGGCCTTGCATGACTTTGCTCCAAAGCATTGTCATGAGCAAGGCTACTCGGGTTGGCATCTGTTATTCCCTGGTTCAGAACTATCGACAGTCTTCAAGCCTCCGGTTCTTCAGCGTAAGGCTGTGCACTTTCAATGGACGAACGAGGGCTATCAGAGTTTTGATGACTTTCTCGCCTCTTTTAGCTCACGAAAACGAAAAAATCTTAAGAAAGAACGTGCAAGTATTTCCCAGCAAGGAATAGAAGTAGAGGTATGGGAAGGTAGGGAAATAAACGCTGAGCTTTGGCGTAGCTTTTATGACTTTTACCAAATCACCTATGCCAAACGTAGCGGTCATGGTGGCTATTTATCGCCATCATTTTTTGAGCGTATTGCTTCAGAGATGCCTGAGTATCTTGTGTTGATGATGGCAAAGCGAAATGGCGAGTACATTGCTGGTGCATTAAATTTTAAGGGCGATAATGCCTTGTACGGTCGTTATTGGGGCTGTATCGAAGAGGCTAATAATCTTCATTTCGAGCTTTGTTACTATCAAGGGATTGAATACTGTATCGCGAATGGCCTGGCTAGGTTTGACCCCGGAGTTCAGGGTGAACATAAAATCCAACGAGGCTTTCGTCCGACTTATACTTACTCAAACCACTGGCTGGCTGAAGAAGGGTTTCGAGAGCCCGTTGCGGAATTTATTAGCAAAGAAAATGAAATGCTCGAAGCTTATTATGAGGATGCGAGTACTTATTTGCCTTTCAAAAAACAGCAATAAGGCTCTGCTAGTTTGCACGGCTTTAATGTTCTCCAATCTTTTGAAACTGATCTAGCTCGTTGATAAGGTCTGGACTGGAAAGTGCCATTTCGAGACATAGGTACTTGTTTTGATTTTGGTCGGATGTACGCCAAAGTGTACCGGTTCGCGATTAGATGTTTACCCCCTAACGTTATGATATCCCACCGTTGTCATCCTCGCGCATGCGGGGATCCATTGTTTTTGACCCAAACCTTATTAATTCGATTACTACGACGGTTTCAAATGCTGCGTTCTATTCAAGACAATGGATTCCCGCCTGCGCGGGAATGACGGAGTTGTGGTGCGGGAAGGCACAGTGTGGAAGGGCCGAGAGTCCAACTTGCCGCCATTCCGCCCTCTTCTACTAACCTGTAATAGGCTAAAACCTAAGCAAGCACCAATGACCTCACTTCTCAAGCTTGGCGATATAATCATGAATCGCCAGTTGGGATTGAATCTTACGTTTGTTACCCCGTGGTTTATATTGATTGGTCTGCTTCGCATCGATGATTCGCGCTTTGGTGGTATCTGACCATTGAATCTCGAAGATATCCAGAATCTGCTTTTGAAGCTGTTTGTCGTAAACCGGGCAGCCTACTTCAACACGGTGGTCGATGTTGCGGGTCATCCAGTCTGCAGATGAGATATAAATCTCATGCTCGCCCTGGTTGGAGAATATCGACACACGTGGGTGCTCCAGAAAACGATCGACAATGCTAATAACTTTGATGTTGTCGCTCAAACCTTTAACGCCGGGTAAAAGGGTGCACATGCCACGAATAATAATGCGAATTTTTACGCCAGCCTGGCTTGCTTTGTAGAGGTGCCCAACGACTTCGTCATCGACCAGGTTATTGACCTTCAGCATGATTTCGGCAGTCAGGCCTTTCTCGGCGTGCTTTATCTCACGATCAATCAACTTGTGAACACGTGGCCGGAAATCATTTGGCGAGACGATAATGTGTTTGAAGTGATAATGTTTATAGCTGAAGCGAATGAAGTTAAATACGTCTTCTACTTCGGCGGTAATTTCATCGTGGCAGGTAAATAAAGAGAAGTCGGTATAAATCCTTGCGGTCTTCTCGTGGAAGTTACCTGTGCCGATATGAGCGTAGCGCTTATAGCCGTCACTTTCGTTGCGTCCAATTAAACAAAGCTTGGTGTGGCACTTCAATGCAGGCACACCAAAGTCTACTTTGATGCCCGCATCGGTCAGTACCTTCGCCCATTCTATATTTGCTTCTTCGTCAAAGCGGGCGCGCAGCTCAACCACGACGCGAACATTTTTACCATTCTTTGCCGCATTGATCAGGGCATCGATAATTCGGCTTTTTTTGGCGACGCGATAAATGCTGATACTGATATGTTCAACTTTAGGATCGTATGATGCCTGCCGTACGAACTCGGTGAAATGGTTGAACTTGTGATACGGGTAATAAAGTAAAATATCGCCTTCAGAAATCGCCTGGAAGCTGCTTTTGTGAGCGGCGAACTTCTTGCTTTCGATTCTCGGAAGCGGTGAATATTCTAAATAGTTGCGCCCGATATTAGGGAAACTGATGAAGTCTCTGAAGTTGTGATAGCGGCCACCCGGGATGACGGCGTCATAATTTGAGATGCCGATTTTATCAAGCAAGTAGTTCAGTGTGGATTTCGGCATTTCCCTGTCATAGACAAAGCGAACTGGCTCAGCTGTCATGCGTTGCTTAATGCTGAGTGACATCTGCTCTAGTAGAGATTGGTCAATATCTTCAGATAGCCCGTATTCCGCATCACGAGTCATCTTCATGGAATAGGCATGAATTTCATCAAACTTATAATTGCCTTTGAAGACGCTCTTCAGAGAGTAGCGAATAATATTATCAAGCATGATGATGCAGCGGCGCTTTTGCCCCTTGATTCTAGGTAGCTCAATGAAACGGCTCATATCGTCTGAGGGTACTTCAACCAAACTATATCTAGATTCGCCTTTGCGAATTAGTTCGACCGCAAGGTAGGTGATGTCATCATCCAATACCTGAGCAAGGTCGATTTTTCCCTCGCACATTATAGGGTTAATGTATTGCAGAACATTGTCTTTGAAATACTGATTAACCCATTCCCCTTGCTCTGGAGATAACTGTTGCTCGTTGATCAGAAAAATGTTGCGCCGGGCCAGGCATTTCAAAACGTGAATATAGATTTCGTCAAACCGTTCGCCTAGCTTGATGACTTTCTTTTGAATCTTCTTAAGTAATTCTCGATCTTCACTGGCATCTTCGCCTTGGTCTTTCTTAATAAAAATTTTTCGCTTTACGTCGGCGACACGAACACGGAAGAACTCATCCATATTATTGGAATATATACCGAGAAACCTGACCCGCTCGACAATCGGTACATTTGCATCAGCGGCTTCCTGTAGAACGCGCTCATTGAAGGACAGCCAACTCAGTTCTTTCTCTATAAAATCTTGCTTGTTCGTCATTTTGAAACTACTCGCATACAGCTTAATCAACCGGACTATTTAAATAGGACTTATGTGACAGTTTGATGACAATTTAAGTCCTGAGGTTCAAATACTTTGTATTTCCGGTTATGTAGGTCTAGGATAGATATTGACGTAGTGACGTCATTACGTCAATTAATGTTATTTACACAAAGAAAGGTGATTTACCATGTCTAAGAAAACAAAA
>NZ_LWGA01000974.1:0-2188 GCF_001635235.1 Oleiphilus sp. HI0117
TGCACCCTTTTTATACAGCTTACTAAAATCGACTTTCTTTAGTTTAAACTTCATCGTTAAGGCGCTTGATTTACCTAGTTCAACCAAGGAAATCGAACCATCTGAAGTCACTACGTACAATGAGCCTTTAGCAAAGCTATTTGCTTCTTCAGCAATAAATACGTACAAATTGCCTGAGTTAGCGTCGTGAGAGTAAACGGTTTTATTGTCTGGCATCACGAGATAGGAACTCGCGAATAAACGACCAGCTGCATACACTTTTATCTGTTTCGCATTGCCCTTTTCATCCAGAACAATGACCTCATTCAACCACCCATATTGGTATGGTTTGACAAGGTCACTGTTACCTTTGAAGTATGGATTAAAGACACTAGCAAACTCTTCACTATATCTAGCATCTATCATTTTATACTCTGAAAATGTAAGCGTATTCCAAGCTGTTTTACTTAGCTGTGTCGCTGAGTGCACACCACCGATCGTTCCGAGAGACATACTACTGGTGTCAGTTAAAAGGCTGGACTCGTCATTGTATTGGCTTAGGTAAACCCCACCAATGTCATGATCGAAGATGTCTACCCTAAACTGACGGTTACCAACTGTAAGCTCAGCATTGTTCGCTGAAGCTTCATATATCAAGGGCTCCCCCTCCAGCAATAAAGGGTCATTCTGAACATCTCTGGCTAAGCCAAAAATATGTTTGCCGACAACTTTGCCCACCTTCAGCTCACTAGAAGATTCGGCTGCTGCGCAGAGTGTAGCGCCAAGGCAGCAAGCCAACAGCGCGAGAGTTCTAAATTTACTAATCACTTTTAACTTAAGCATTGCGTATATCATCTCACCTTAAAACTTCATCGAGAAACCAACAGTTGCGGAACGTCCCGGACTTTCAAGGTTGGCAACTTGACCTCCCTGAAGTGTTTCCTCATCTTGATCAAGAAGATTCTTAATCTTGAGAGAAACGGTATAACCAATTTTTTTCTCTTGTTCATCATAGGTATCGTTTAAGCCCCACTTCACAACAAAGTCCAAGCGCTGGAATGGTTGTTCGTAGGCATCCGCAACACCATCTACACCCAATGCAGAAATACGCTTACCATAGACATTGTAAAGAAACATCGCACTTCTTCTTGTAAAGAAATTATCGTAACCGAACTTTATATTGGTCACATAAGGAGACTGACCCTGCATGGCTCGATCGTTTGTAGTCAGTCCGTAGGAATCAATATCAGACTGATTAAGCTGCACTTCAGAGTGAATCCAAGCGTAGTTTCCTTCTACGAAGTAATGTTCAAGATCACCCAATAGACCATCCAAACTTTTTCTAAAGCCAAGCTCAAATCCGAAGCTATCGGCACCTTCAGCATTTACATACGATATTTCGATATCCTCATCTGGCACCGACCTAACTGTTTCAATCGGGTTGGTGAAGCTCTTTGTGAACAGTCCAAAGGATAAGAACTCGTCAAAACTTGGAAACCACTCATATTTAAAGTCGATATTGGTAATTTCGGTATACTTAAGATCAGGGTTTCCTCGAACGACATAATCAGTTTCAGGATCTTTATAACGCGTTGGGCTAAATTCTCTGAAGTCAGGTCGCGTAAGCGTATTGCTGTAGGCAAAACGGAACTGATGCTCGTCTGAGACCCTAAAAGTGGCACCAAAGAAAGGGAGTGTGTCTGACGTTTCAAGACTGTAGGACTCCTGACTATCTTCTTCTATCCCTACTTCAAGGTCTTGCGTTGACTGCTCTTGCCTGAAACCAAAATTCAAATCCAGTGCATTGAATGGTGAAATCAAAGCATTAACATAAAAAGCAACCAAACTCTGTTCAGCAAGGTAGGCATCTTCTTGACGGTAATTACTTGTTAAATCAAGTCGATCTGTGACTGCTAAGCTATCAACCAAAATATCATCGATTGCTCGCGTATCATCCTCAATGGGATTGTAGGAAAACTTGAAACGCCTGTTATCCAGGGTACGTTCCTTACTTAAGAAATAAGAACCCCAACTAATTTTATTGTCCTGACCATTGAGCGTAAACGGCAAGGAAGCATCCGCTCGAAAATTCAAAACTTCATCTTCAAGGTTTGAGTATTGATAAAACATTTTGTTTTTATCAATCGCAAGCCCGCTGCCAGAATTCGACTCTTTGTAAACATATTCAAAAGTACCGGGCTCTAAACGC
>NZ_LWGA01000975.1:0-10164 GCF_001635235.1 Oleiphilus sp. HI0117
CTATTAAAAAAGGCTTTGAGCCTTTGTTGCTATTGCCTATTGGTATGGGCGGGATATTGGCTAATATTCCAGAGGCTGGACTTGCTTTATCGGCCGCTGAAAATGCGATACATTTTCACAAGCCTGAAGTAATGATGGCTTTGGCAGAGGTTTTGAAAGTTCCTTTTGAAGCCGGTCAGGAAATGACGCAAGAGACCTTATATGCGTTTAAAGACGCTTATAAAATGGCAGATAGTGCTACTGCCGCTGCAGCTCATAACGTTGCTAGTGATGCGGGTTACGCTAATGGCATGTTGACAAACTTCTATAACGTAGTAATTGGCTCAATGGTTGGTCCTTTGCTTATCTTTATGGGTGTTGGTGCAATGACGGACTTTGGTCCAATGCTGGCTAACCCTAAAACTATTTTGCTAGGTGCTGCTGCGCAGTTTGGTATTTTCGGTACCGTTCTAGGTGCTGCTTTCCTCACAAGTATGCAAATTGGTGGTGTTTCATTTACGATTGAAGAAGCTGCTACGATCGGTATTATCGGTGGTGCAGATGGACCTACTTCTATCTTCGTATCAAGTGTACTAGCACCGCACCTATTGGGCGCGATTGCTGTCGCAGCTTATTCGTATATGGCGCTTGTTCCTGTTATTCAGCCTCCTATTATGAATGCTTTGACTACTCCTGAAGAGCGTAAGATTGAGATGGTTCAGCTTCGTACAGTTAATCAATTGGAAAAAATTCTTTTCCCGATTATTGTATTGATTCTGGTTGCACTTTGTCTTCCTGATGCTGCGCCTCTTTTGGGTATGTTCTGTCTTGGTAACTTGATGAAAGAGTCGGGCGTTGTGGACCGTCTTTCTGATACAGCCCAGAATGCTTTGATTAACATCGTAACTATTTTCTTAGGCCTTTCTGTTGGTTCTAAATTAAGTGCAGACAAATTCCTTGATTTTCAAACGCTGGGTATTTTGTTCTTGGGTATGGCTGCATTTGCAGTAGGTACCGGTACTGGTGTAATCATGGCTAAGTTGATGAACGTATTTAGTACTAACAAAGTTAACCCTCTGATTGGATCTGCTGGTGTATCAGCTGTTCCAATGGCTGCTCGTGTATCGAATAAGGTTGGTCTGGATAATAATCCTCAGAATTTCTTGTTGATGCATGCGATGGGGCCAAACGTAGCAGGTGTTATCGGTTCTGCAGTTGCTGCGGGCGTTATGATCAAGTTCTTAGGCTAGGAAGCCAGTAGTACTACTATAGAAACCCCGGCTTGTGCTGGGGTTTTTTTATTTGTGGGGCTAAGATAATAACTGTGAGATATCTTTTTATTGTTAACAGGGTTGTAGCTATAGATGGTTGAGAAAAAGCTAAGATTGCTAGATAAAGTTTTTTTATCTGTTCTTAATGGTGTGGAGCAGTTTGCTTTTTCGGAGAACTTTAATATCTCAAACTTGAGTTCATTCGATGAAATCTTTCAAGATGGCATCATGTCAGTTCGTCATTATCACCCATTAGAGGATGATGAGATTGAGATCGCGGGTGAGAAAATCAAGGTAGAGAAAAAGCGACACAAAACGCCCGTTATCTTGGTGCCGCCTTTAGCCGCAACATCAATGATATTTGATTTGATGCCGCATAGAAGTGTTGTTCGTTATTTTTTAGCGAATGGTTATGATGTTTACTTGGTTGATTGGGGAGATGTAACCGCAGATCATAAAAACCTGTCGCTGGAAAGCTATGTGCTAGAGTGGATGCCAATGATCATGGATGCTGTCATTACGCATTCTGATGAGGAGGAGGTGTCAATCTTTGCATACTGCATGGGTGGCTTGCTTTCTCTTATGTATCTGGCGGTTTCAGGTGATGAATCAGTCAAAAACCTGGTGACAGTCGCGAGTCCGATCGATATGCATCAGAGCGGCGCAGCAGGTAAGGTTTTGTCGGCAATATATAAGCCAGCGCACCTGGTTTCCAACGTGCTTAATTTTTCCTTACTTGATTTACCGACACGCTATTTTCATGTGCCTGGATGGACTTCATCGCTAGTGTTTAAATTAACTAACCCAATGGGCTCAGTGATTAATACGTATGAGAAGTTTTTGAATTTATGGGATAGGGAGTATTTGGAAGAAAGTCTGACTATGAGCAAGTGGTTTGACGACATGGTAGATTATCCAGGGCGTACCATTCGGGAAATGGCGGTTCATATGATGATCAATAACACCATGGCTAAAGGAAAAATGCGTATTGGAAAGGTGATGGCCGAGTTTAATCAAATTAGATGCTCGATTCTGGCATTTGCAGGCGAGTCTGATAATTTGGTGAGTGTAAGTGCTGCGCACAAGGTTTTGGATATAGTCTCTTCAGAAGATAAAGAGTTTTGTGTTGTTCCGGGTGGGCATGCGGGCGTCTTTGCTGGTAACAAAGCGCCGCAAAATACCTGGCGCATAGCTGTAGATTGGTTGGCAAGCCGGTCTGATTAACAAGAGTGATAAATAATGGCAGAAAGGCAAGTATATAAAGTTAACTATTGGTTGAAGAATGATGATGGGCAAGTAGTCGATACTTCAGAAGGTGGCGAACCAATGGTAATTGAGATTGGTGGTGCTTCCGTGATTCGAGGGCTTCAAGAAGCTGTAAAGGGGAGGCAAGCGGGTGATCGCTTGGAAGTGCAGGTGCCGCCAGAAATGGCTTATGGTGCGCATAACCCGGAGTTTGTGTCAAAAGTACCTATGTCAGCTTTTGAAGGAGTAGAGCATGTTGTAGAAGGTATGAAGTTCCAGACCAATACCGGCTCTGATGCGCAGGTTGTTCAGGTTGTTAAAGTAGAAAAAGACTTCGTCCTGGTTGATGCAAACCACCCTTTAGCAGGCTTGGTTCTCAATTTTGAGATTGAGATAATCGAAGTGGTCGAAGCTGCGTAAAATTTAGCTAGAATAAAAAATATGCAATTTTTCATGTGTTTTTTGAAGCTGCATATATACTTACTGTTACATAACGGAAAAATGTATGGAATATCAGTACCTTTCGGGTCTCCATGCAATCCCAAATCACGAACTAAGATAAGAAAATACAGATGGAAGTTGAACAACAAAACGACGCTTGGCGAATTTTAATAGTTGAAGACGATGAGCGTTTAGCTGATCTCACCAAGGAATACTTGGAGAGTAATGGGCTTGTCGTTTCGGTTGAAGGTAATGGCTCTCATGCAGTTGATCGTATCGTCAATGAAAAGCCTGATCTGGTAGTGTTGGATCTGATGCTTCCAGGTGAGGATGGCTTGTCAATATGTCGTAAGGTGCGTCCTAATTATAATGGACCGATTCTTATGTTGACTGCGCGAACTGACGATCTAGATCAGGTACTAGGTTTGGAAATGGGGGCCGATGATTATATGTCTAAGCCTGTTCGTCCTAGGGTTCTGCTAGCAAGAATTCGCGCCTTACTTCGTCGGATTAATGAGCATGTTGACCAATCATCAGATGCTGGTGCAGAGTCAGGTCAGGCAGCTGATGCGACCCGCTTGGTATTTAACAACCTGGTTGTTGATAGCTCAATGCGAGAGGCATGGTTGGACGATGAAAGTATCGATTTAACCAGTGCAGAGTTTGACTTACTTTGGTTATTATCCAGTAATGCAGGTAACGTGCTGAGCCGTGAAGAAATCTTTACTAACTTGCGCGGTATCGAATATGATGGTCAAGATCGTTCGATTGATGTTCGAGTCTCTAGAATTCGTCCGAAAATAGGTGATGATCCGGTTCACCCACGAAGGATCAAGACAGTTCGAAGCAAGGGCTATTTGTTTGTAAAAGAGGCTTAGTTTATAAGTCTCTCAAGCTCGGCTTGCCAAATTATTTAAAGAGTTTTGGTTTTGAAGAAAATTCTAATTCGTATTTTTATTGGCCTAGTTTCAGTGATCACTGTGCTAGGCCTTTTTAGTCTTGGTCTGGTTAAAGTCTCTAATCAGGTTAGGGAAGAGCACTACTGGCATGATTTGCTGGTTACTCCTATGACCGAACTATCCCGTGTAATCAGTGAAGATCATTCAAAGCTGCCTGAACATACTTACCTATCTGATTATGAATCATTAGGTCTAAGTGCGGTAGAGCAAGAGCGTTTGATGTATGGACGACTGCTTGTGTCCCTGGAAGGTGACTACCTTAGAGCGATTATCCAGCAGCAAAATTCTAGCGAGCAGTTGTTAGTTTTTGAGTCTTTGCGCGATAAGCAGTTTTCAGCACTTTTTCGTCTTCTTGTAAGCGAATTACTGGTTGATGCGACGGAGTTGAGCAAGCTTGAAAGCATTGAATCACTGCTTAATGTCTCGATTGCTAAATTGGAAGAGACGAGTTCGGTAAGTTCTCAGTTAGTATTAAATGATATTGCCAAACAGGGTTTTCATGACGGTCTTGATGAAGATGGTTTATTTAGTTATGTGCGCTTGAAGAGCGGAGAACTGCTTCGTCTAGAGTATGGTGAAGTGTTCTCCGGTTTTTCATTTATTTTGTTCGTTGCACTGGTTTCCCTGTGTGTTGCAGTGCTTATGCTCTTTGTTTATTACCTGGTAGAGGGGTTCAGTCGCCGTTTACGCTCTATTGAAACAGCGGCAAGTCGTATTTCGCGAGGTGAGCTAGATGCTCGTGTATCCGGGGCGGGAAGTGAAGATGCGATCAGTCGCTTAGGTGGTGCTTTCAATAGTATGGCCGACCATATACAGCGCCTGATGTATGTGCAGAAAGAAATGATCCATGCTGTATCGCATGAGCTTAGAACCCCTGTTGCTAGAATACGCTTTGGTGTACAAATGATTGAAGACTGTCCCTCCGAGGAAGCATTGCAAAAGCAAGTAAAGGGGATCGATGGCGATATTCAGGAGCTTGACGAATTAATTGATGAGATATTGACCTATGCTCGACTTGAGCAGGGCGGGCCAATCTTGGCATTTCAGGAAGCTGATATTAGCGCAATTGTTGATCAAGTTGTTTCCGAGCAAGGCCTTGTTAAGCCAGATATGAGTATTTTCTCTGAGTTTAAAGAGGGCTCTGATGTATGGAAAATGTCAGAGGTTGAAACACGTTATATACATCGTTCGATTCAAAACCTTGTTGGTAATGCGACACGCTATGCTCAAGGAAGGGTAAAAGTTGTTTGCTCTTTTGATGCAGAGACATGTCGTGTAGATGTTGAAGACGATGGCCCTGGTATTCCAGAGGAAGATTGGGAGTCTGTCTTTACGCCGTTTGCGCGTTTGGACGATAGTCGCACACGTGCTTCAGGGGGTTATGGCCTAGGCTTGTCAATTGTACGCCGTATTCTTTATTGGCATGGGGGGCAAGCCTTCTTGGGCAGAAGTGATATGGGTGGAGCGAAGTTTAGTTTGGTATGGCCCAGGAAACAAAGCCAGACGAACAAACCCTAGGTGGCGATATCTGAAGCGCGCAGCTGCTGTCTGGCTTATCTTAGTAGAAAGTGCTTAAGAGGACAGGGGCCAGCCGCCGAGGTGTTGCCACTTATTGACTATCTTGCAGAATAGTTCTGCTGTCTTCTCCGTATCATACTTTGCGGTATGAGCGGCTTTCCCATCAAATTCAATTCCTGCCGCTCCACAGGCTTTTGCGAGAACGGTTTGGCCATATGCCAAACCCGACAGCGTTGCTGTATCAAATGTCGAAAAGGGGTGAAAAGGGTTGCGCTTAATATTGGCTCTTTCTGCTGCGGCAAAGACAAAGTTGTGGTCAAAGGTTGCGTTATGACCCACAAGTACAGCTCGTGTACAGCCAGTTTCCTTCACTGCTTTTCGAATAGGTGTGAATATTTTATCTAGGGCTAGCTTTTCGGGTTGAGCATTACGAAAAGGGCTGTGCGGATCAATTCCGGTAAATTCTAGCGCAGAAGCCTCAAGATTTGCTCCTCTAAAAGGCTCTACATTGCAATGTACAGTTTCTTTTAGGTAGAGATCGCCATCGGTCTTCATGCTGATAATAACAGCGGCTATTTCTAGTAGAGCGTCGGTTTTTGCGTTAAAGCCAGCGGTCTCAACATCAATCACGACTGGAAGAAAGCCCCGAAAGCGATTGGATATGGCGTGAGAATTGCATTTTTCAGATTGGTTTGGCACGGTTTGTCCTTATTTGTTCCGTTGCGTGGCTAAGTCGGCCAAGTTGTAGCGACAGTATATCAGAGCAAGGTTATGATAGGGCAAAGAATTGCCAGGTTTTGTTTTCAGTTTTTATGTGACTTGGAAAATACCTTATTAGGGGCTTGCTACAAAAAGAGCTGATCCGATTTATTATGGTAAGAGAATTTGTGAGGTGTCCGATTTGAAGCGCGGTAGTACTTTTGTAAGAGGCTTAATGTTAGGAGTCGTGATAGCTTGCTTATCAAGCCTTGCCCATGCCAAAACCTATAGCGCAGAGCTGGATCAGAGTCAGTGGTACCTGTCTTCCTCTATATTCGAATGCAGTCTGGTTCATGATATTCCTTATTATGGTAAGGGTGTCTTCTATCATGAAGCAGGAGAGAACCTGCGCTTCTATACGATGACTAATAATAACCCTATGAAACCGGGTAAAGCGGCGTTAGTGGTTGAGGCTTCATCTTGGAAGCCGGGCAAGGTAATTCAGGATCTGGGTTATGTCGACGTTGTAGATAGTGATCAGCCTTTAAGTGTGCCTAGAGCTAAAGCGACTAATATGATGCAGGGCCTATTAGAAGGCATGACGCCAACTTTTACCCGGAAAGCTTGGTACAGCGATGATTCAATCAGGGTTAGAATTAATAGTGTTAATTTCAAGTCAATCTATAATGGCTATCTTGATTGTATAGCAGGTTTGTTGCCGGTTAATTTTAGGCAGGTCGAGAAAACGCGTGTGCATTTTGAATCTGATAAGTCAGATCTAACCGAGCGTGATATAAAGTCACTGGATTTGGTGGTTCTCTATGTCTTAAATGACTCGAGTGTGACAGCTATTTATGTTGATGGTCACACAGACAGTACTGGCCGTAGAATTTATAACCGGCGCTTATCTAAAGCACGCGCGCAAGCCGTTAGGGATTACTTAATCAATAATGGTCTGGAAGCCGATATTATCCGTACACGTTACCATGGTGAGCGTTATCCGGTGGCTAAAAATAACACCAAAAAGAATAAGAAACTGAATAGACGTAGCACCGTTCGGCTGGTTCGCGATCTAGATTAAGCGTAATACAGTAAATATCTCGGCAATATTTGTATTTGTGGCCCAACAGCAAGTAGAATAGCCGCCTTTTCGTAATGAATATTATTAAGCGGAACAGGATTTCACTCGTTTAGCTGTTTGTGGCTGAAGAGTGACAGCTTGTTTTGTCTGCATCTTCGATAGTTGGAGCCTTTCTATGTCAGAAATTAACAAAGTTGTCTTGGCTTATTCTGGTGGTCTAGACACCTCTGTAATCGTTAAATGGTTACAGGAAACATACAACTGTGAAGTTGTTACCTACACAGCTGACCTTGGTCAAGGTGAAGAAGTTGAACCTGCACGTTCCAAAGCAGAAGCATTGGGTGTTAAAGAAATCTATATTGAAGACGTGCGCGAAGAATTTGTTCGTGACTATGTTTTCCCGATGTTCAGAGCAAATACTATTTATGAAGGCGAGTACCTGTTAGGTACGTCTATTGCTCGTCCTTTAATTGCCAAGCGAATGGTCGAAATTGCTAATGAAACAGGTGCTTGTGCTATCTCTCACGGTGCGACCGGTAAAGGTAATGACCAGATTCGTTTTGAGTTAGGTGCCTATGCACTTAAGCCGGGTGTTCAGGTCATTGCACCTTGGAGAGAATGGGATCTCAACTCTCGTGAAAGCTTGTTAGCCTATTGTGATACACACGGTATCGAAGTTGAAAAGAAGAAAGGTAAGTCTCCTTATTCTATGGATGCAAACTTGCTACATATTTCTTATGAAGGCGATATGCTAGAAGATCCTTGGAATGAGCCTGAAGAAGAAATGTGGCGTTGGTCTGTTTCTCCTGAGAACGCTCCAGATACACCGACTTATATCGAACTGACATATGAGAAAGGCGATATCACCGCGATCAATGGTGAAGCGATGAGCCCGGCAACCGTGCTTGAGACCTTGAATAAGGTCGGTGGTGATAATGGTGTCGGCCGTTTGGATATCGTTGAAAACCGCTATGTAGGTATGAAGTCTCGAGGCTGCTATGAAACGCCAGGGGGCACGATTATGCTTAAGGCTCACCGTGCGATTGAATCTTTGACTCTCGATAAAGAGTCTGCGCATTTGAAAGACAGTATTATGTCTAAGTATGCGGAGTTGGTTTATAACGGTTACTGGTGGTCCCCTGAGCGTAAAGCGCTTCAAGCCTTGATAGATGAAACACAGCATTATGTAAACGGTGTTGTTCGCGTTAAGCTTTATAAGGGTAACGTTGTGGTTGTCGGTCGTAAATCTGAAGAAACCTTGTTTGATGAGAGTATCGCTACATTTGAAGATGACGGTGGTTCATATGATCAGAAAGATGCTGAAGGTTTCATTAAATTGAATGCTCTACGTTTACGTATCGCTGCAGGTAAGGGGCGCGATCAGGGTTAAGCTCCTTTTCTCACCCATAAAAAAACCGACATTGATTGTCGGTTTTTTTGTTTCGGGCTTAGTTTAAGTACTTCACTAACTCTTTGATAATTTTGGAGCGTGCGATTTAACCGGCGATAGATTCTTTAAGGGTGCTGCTTTTGTTGCTATTAGCTGTTGCCGCTTCAATATCGATAAAGTCAGATAAGTATTCCCAGACGACTCTTCTTTGTAAGTTACTGCTTGGGATTGAGTCTAAGCCACCGATTATTTTGAGTAAGTCGCTACCTGTTTTGGTGAATGCCTGGGTATAGAAACCGACGCCTTGGCCGGGAGCGGTAAAGTCGTGGCTAACACTATGTCGCGTTTTACGGTAATAAAACTCGTAGCCAACTAGTAGCTCACTAGGGTCTCTTGCAATCATACCTGCATTGACGCAGTGTGATAGTAGGCGCAGCTCGGAAAATATATCATCTTCCTTCGTTAAGCTGTTGTTGGCGCGAAACACAAAAGGGTGACCGTTATGGCCGATAAAGGCATAGTTGGAAACCTTCTTAAAGGCAGTAATTTCCCAAGCGTCACAATGGTATAGAAAGTTCAGGCTACGCTTGGAGATTGAATGAGGTCGTTTTAGCTCACAAAGTAGAGCTCTGGCCCAGAGGCTTTGCATTGGGCTGCTACTAACATTCTGGGCGTAGTCAAAGAATATATTTGCCCAATCTGAATCTACGGATTTAGCCGTAACTTTTTGTCCTAGTAGACCGGAAGCAATTGCTAATATTGCTTCAATATTTGCTTGTCTTAGGGTTTCCTGGTGCCTGATTCGAGCATGAGTGCGCTCATTGAGGCTGGCAAAAGCAACATCGGTTTCAACATAGATCGGCTCGTCTGCTTCATCACTCGCCTTATCGCTGGCCAGGTCACGAACAACAGTGCCATTGGCGCGATAGTATCCGCCCATGGACTTGGTGCACAGTGCCACGAGTTTGGACCATGTTCCGATTTGTTTTTTCTTTCCTTTAGAACCGTGCAAGCTTTTGGCCCCTAACTGGACTCTGTTTAATTCGGTGAATAAAACATGCCAGGTGACGTTATATTTGTATGTTTTAAAAACTATTATTCTTGGATACTTTTATATCGCAGCAAGAAATATATTCATTTGTAATGTTGAAAACAAGCAATGCTTTTTGTTCACGGTTTAAATGTGACTCTGTTCAAAAAACACTCTCATGATACAAAAAAACAATGCAGGCGTCGACTTTATTTGTTAGCAAAAAATCCAATAATATCAATGAATAAGGACTTCCGCTCATGTCTTGAGAGCTTACATTAAGTTTGCCGATTAAGTTGATGACTCGTAGTTGAAATAAGCGCGAAAAGCAGGTGAAAGTCCTGATGATTTCAGTTAACGTATCAACGATAATAAAGAAATAGCGCTAGCTCTTCGCACGCAACTCTCAAATCTGACTGATTATTTAATGCTTAAATTTTACCCTTCGAATCGCACTGAAAACCTCGCTTTCATCATTGCTGAAATAATGAGACGAGAACCACTGAAAAAAATCTTTGATCAGGAAAAGGTGATTATTCAAAGTTTCGGTA
>NZ_LWGA01000976.1:0-3935 GCF_001635235.1 Oleiphilus sp. HI0117
CACTAATATCTGGCGAAAATTGATAGTTCCCGTTTATTTGGTAAGTTAGGAGTTCCTCTTCGCCAAGCTCTTCTCGCCCAAGATATTTGGTCTTTACTAACTGCAAACTAGCACCAGTCGAGAAGCCTGGGAAAACCTCTTTCTCAAGAGCAAACAGTCCATTTAGAACTTTTTCGTCACTATTTTGAACAGAATAATCTTCATAATCCCAAGCCAAGGCCAAGCTATAGCCATATACCCCTAACTCTCGATCAATACTTAACCCTGCCGAGCGACGCCTTACAATATCATTCCCCTGCACAACAAACTGGTTAGGGGCACCAGGATTCACCGCAAAGCCAATCGATGAATCTGAAATGTCTTCAAAAAAGTTAATCGTCACATCATGCAGCCATAGTTTTTCCCGAACGAATGAAAGGTTCACAAAGTTCGACTCAGTTTCTGCGTTCGCCTCGGGAACCAAGTGTGTGCGTCCTACACTAATACTAGCAACCCCATCAACAAACTGGCGTGACACACCAACTCCTAGCTGTATACGATCATACTTTTCGCCACCATCAGCATCCAGCATCACTTCGTATGCTCCGGTCCAATTCATCGAAGTTATAGAGCTGATTTGATGTGTAACGACCACGGACAATTCAGCCCGCTTTGTATCAGCCGTACCTCTTTGAGAGTTCTCTGCGATAATATAGCTACTCCCTCCTACTAACATCATTGTCGGTGACATGACATATAATATACTCGGTCCGGAAGATAGCGTATCACGATACCCAAGATTATCGGACCGGACCTCTTCTAAAGGATCATTCAGCGTTTGGCTACGAGTAAAAGACGTTTGCCAGCTTAAAAATTCTTCGACAACATCAAAATTCAACAAACCCAACCCTGTACTTAATGTCGTTTCCCCCTCGTACGCATTACCGTAATAATGATCTTTTTCCAGAGTGAAACTAGCATTCGTCTGAAAGGTTTTTCTTTCCTCAATGGCGCTACCCGATAACGAAATAGTTTGATGTGTATCAGAGTTCGTGTCATCCGCACTAAGACTGATATTAGTTGAAAACTCCGCATTGCTTGATAACACAGCAGAGTATTCTATGGCTGCAACTGGAAGAGATAAGCAGGCAGTGATTATAATACTAACAAAAGCGCGATGATCAATCATCATGATCAATTATTGTAAACCAGGCCAGCAAGCTTATCTTTACCAATAACACTAATTGCCGCCTCCACCTGCTCTGCCGTTGCCCGCCCATGCGGTACAACCAATACAACCATATCCGCAATTTCAGTGAGAATCCTAGCTTCCGATGACTCTGTTACCGGAGGTGCATCAATAAAAATGTAGCGATCAGAGTATCGAGAGCGAATTTCATCGACAAAGCGCTGCATTTTATCAGAAGAAAAGTACTCTGCCGCCCCTTCACTGTTGTCACCTATCGGTACGACACGCAATCGAGGCACACCCGTAGCATAAACAACATCTTTGATATCGAAATTAGCATGACTTAAGTAGTCCGTTATACCAACCCCTGCCTCACCAATAATTAACTGCTCAAGGCTAGGCGCATATAAATTAGCGTCAATAAGTAAACTTGTCTTGGCTTTATCAAGCGCGAAAACACTTGCCAAGTTCATCGAAACATAACTCGCTCCTCCCTGATGACTAATGGAGGTTACCATGCAAACAAAATTCTTTTTGTTGCTTTTTTTCATTAGCTGGGTGCGCAGCTCTCTAAATATATTCAGCACTCTAATATTTGTGCGCTGCCCACTAATTAGCTTCAGTTGCTCCAGCTCCTCAACTGAAAACCGATCAACCTCTCCCATTCGACCAATTTCTGGGGAATCTTTAGAGGGCAAATTATCTAACCCATGCACATTAGAGCGTTCACCATGAGAAATATCACTCATTTAAATCATTCCTACTTTTGCAGCAAATGCCAGGCCAACATAAGCCCCCATAATTAAAATGGAAAGCACCACACATATTATCATATCCACTCTAACTACACGCTTGGTAAAAGATGTCTTAATATGTGGTATAACTGCCAATGTAGCTACATCAAACTCATGCAACTTTTCGGGAAACCGAATTCTCTGATCAACAAATATATAGACAACAGCTAAACCAATAATAGCTAAGAATCCGGCAATAGGCCCTAATAATACAAAATGAAGAAAACGTAAGCCCACAGGGTTTAACGGCGGCAATGCTGGCTCTTGAATTCGATAGGTAACTCCTTGTCCCTCTACATTCAAGGTCATCGACAAACGAGCCTTTTCTTTTCGCTCTAACATGTCTTCATAAATTCGTTTGGTAACCGTGTAGTCACGAGTAAGCTCAGCTTCCTCTGCCCCGCGCTCTGCGATACGTTTGCGACGCTCAAACTCTTTATCCATCAAACCCTGCAAAGCACTCAAGCGCTTTTCTTTGGTCTGCATCCGTGTTATCGCATTTGAGAGACGGCTTCTCAACTCCTGATATAGAGGGTTAAGCACGGCATCTTGCTCCCCTTTAGCTTGTCCTCCATCGATCCGTTTATTCTCATCAGACTCTTTCATTGCTCGTCTAATATCGTCTATCTGATACGTTAAACTCACTACGTCTGGGTAATCTTCCGTATAAGTGAGAAGCAAATTATTCCGAGTAGTCTCTAAAGACTTAAGCCGCTCACCATAAACATCAGCAGTATATTTTTGCGAAGAGAATTCCGATTCATTATTTAACTGCTTTTTTGTTGCAGTTATCGAGGTCTTATCCTCATCAATCGAAATTTTAAGCTCTTCAATTTGTGAACGAATTCGACTAATACTAGAATCGACGTCCCCATCCCTTCCGTCAAAATTTTGAGACCTAAAATTTTTCAAGCGCTCTTCGGCCAAAAGTAGCTGATCTTTATATTGCTTTACTTGATTATCAATAAATAAAAATGCTTCACGACTCTCTGTCCGCTGCTCATCAGTGCTCGCTCTAATGAAAACATCTACCACCTCATTGATAACGCGATATGACTCTTCCGCAGTTGTATCTGAGTAGCTTATCTTTATATAACCAGCACCAAGCCCTTTTATAAGCACCTTTTCTCTTAAGCTATTAATTGCCTGCCCCAACTCCTCCGCCGACTCAAAACCTTGCACACCATACAAGTTATCAACCACCTGTTTCAAAATACGAGGTGAGTGAATTGTATCTTTTACTATCTTCGTGTGATTCTGCACTTTTGACTGCGCCGCCTGATCATCAAGCAAAGGCTTTAGTATATTCTGATTATCTGCAAATATTGTTGCCGACGTCTGAAATTTGGACGGCCAAACCATCCCTACAAAAAGAACAGTAAAACTAATAAGAGCAAAACCTAAAAGGCACCAGAACTTTCTTTGCCATAGTTCCCGGAAAATCACATCGATATAGCGAATTAACAGCGCAAAATCCATATTCGTCTAAAACCCTCTCTCTGGAACGGTAATAATATCCTGAGGATAAAGCGTATAGTTAGAATCTAAAATTCCCTTTTCTAATATATCATTCAGGTAAATAGGGTAAACCTTGGCACCCTCAGCAGTTTGGCGATAAAGTTTTGAATTATCAGAATCAGCAAAAACACTCACCCCACCAGCCTCTAAAACTACATCCAGCACTGTAATCCCTTTACGATAAGGAATTGACTGTTGCTCCTGAACAGCACCCGTCACACGAATTCTATGAATAAAATCCGCACTCGTTGGGTTGGAGACAATCACCGTTACTTTAGGGTTTCGAATATAACTATTCAGTTTGTCTTCAATAGTTTTAGACAACTGACTTGTAGACACACCATCAACAACAATATCACCAGCTAAAGGTACCGATATTTTTCCATCAGGACGAACCAGTACGTCTACAGATAAATCTGGATTACGCCACACACGCACTTGAACAGCGTCTCCAA
>NZ_LWGA01000977.1:0-7905 GCF_001635235.1 Oleiphilus sp. HI0117
CGATAGCCAACCGACAATTATGCTGCACCAAGCTATTTTTTATTCTACCTAGAAAACGGTTGGCCAATTCACAATTCCAATCTTCTTGAAAACTTGGGTCACCAATTCTATCTACATCAACTATCGGCATAGTTTACGCTAATAGTAAACGCGGTGTTTTTAATAGCAAAGAAATTGTCAGGTCTTCAGAGCCTGCCGTAATATACGAAGCCATCACTTCTCGGGAATATGAACTTCTATCCGTTACTTCTATTTGACAGCCCAAGCTTTCAAACTGCTTAACACAAGCTGCATCAAATATTTCGGTAATCAGCGCTTTTGCTTGTTCGCTCATAATTCATCTAAACCCAATTTGGCTAGTTGCACCCAAAAAACAAAAGCATACCAAGACTATCCATTTGTTCAGTGTAACCAAAGCATAGCGACTTTCCTATTATTTGCATACTGACGTGAACTTGAAGACATTTCTACTATACTTCTTTAATGCCATCGCACCACGTCACCATATTTCGGAAGTTTGAATGACGTCTCCCAAAAAACTGACTATTGGGCTATTTTTTCTCTGCACTCTACCTTTTTTACCTAATATGCTAGGAATTGACTTTGGCGCTGCGCCGACAAAAGTCGATATAGTGACAACACAAAGCTCGATGCTGGAAGCGCTGCAGGGAGCTATCCTACATACCATTCTCGAATGGAGCGCAATTTCTATTGCCTGTATCGGCGCTATCTTTGCGTTTGTTCATTACTACTATCATCGTAATATTACACTCCCTATCATGGGGCTTGCATTGCTCTCGGCAGCATCGATCGACATTTTTCATACCTTGGCATCAGCAAGAGTGATCGATGCTCAAGCCCAGAACACTGATTTTATTCCTTTTACCTGGGCGCTTTCCCGCCTTTTCAATGCTTCAATCATGACCGTCGGGGCGGCACTAAGCTTATGGGCTTTGTATCACAGCAATAACCCCCCCTGTACAAGCATCTAAAGCTACTTCCTTTAGCGATAGTTTTTTTGTTGGTTCGGCCTTCGTAAGTGTTTATCTAGCCTCGGTGAGCGAAAACCTACCGCAAACCACTTTCCCTGGCGAATTGATAAGCCGCCCCTATGACATCCTTCCACTAGCGACATACTTATTAGCCGCCACATTGTTCTGGACCTGGTTTCAGAAAGAACGCGACCCCGTCAGCCTGGCGTTTTTATTAAGCTGCATTCCAGAGTGCCTAACCCAACTGCATGTGGCATTCGGCTCTACGCAACTTTTCGATAACCATTTCAATATCGCTCATATACTGAAAATTGTTGCTTACCTTTCTATGCTAGCAGGCATAACTCGCAGCCTAATTTTCAACACCGCCACCTCATCAACAGATAGCGGCCCCCGCGAAACACCCCCTCTTACACATCAACATATCAGAACTTCAAAAACTGAACGTGCGAAGCGCCCTATAAGTCTACTAATCCCCTCAGTTACATTCTCTTTAACACTCATTGTCGGCACCATCATCAGTATTTCTGTGTATCTGGATCATATCGCCCAAATAAAGAAAAAGAACCTACAGGAGCTTGAGCACGAAGCTGAGATGCTTGAGTCGAGCTATCAATCCATATTTCAAAGAAGTGCCCAAGACTTAGTTTCCCTGGGCAAGCACTATGCCATTCAAGCCTATGTGCAAGGAGGCATCACTGAGTCTGAGCCAGTCAATCGCACTCTCGAACACTACTTGCTTTTAAATCCAGGCGTAGTAAATATCAAGCTAGTCGCCAAAAGACCGGACAGTGTAATTGGCTGGGAAGTTCTTTATACAAGCCACAAGGCTGACAGCAAGAGCGGAGAGGAAAGCTCAGACACCTTTCTAACAAGAGACCTAGCTACACTGAAGCAAAGTGGCAAGTTAAAATCGGGGGAGATTTACTTTTCTGATATCTACCTAAGTCCAGATCTAGTTGAGCTGGAAACAGAAAAGGTCTTTTCAAGCGTTTCAAACGCGTTATTCAAGGTTCTGGACGATACAGCCAGCTATGTATTAATCGCAACGCTTAAGCCAATGGCTATTATCTCTGGTTTGCCTCGCTACAATAGCAATAGACAGTTCTATATCAGTGACGCTGAAGGTGAATATCTTTATCAGGAAAGCTCTTCAGATAATAGTTCATCATCACATGATAAAAACTTACTTAGAGATTTCCCCGAGCTCACTCAGCACTTTCAGTCAGGCACCAACAAGCTGACGTTTACGCAGTTAAAAGACAGTACCAATACTAAATACTCTGCGTATTACAAAGTATTAAAAGGTGGTGCGACTTATGGCAGCCCACAACTCCATATTCTACTATCATCCTCACATCAACAGCTTGCATTAGCTCTGGAAGGAACTCGCAACAAAAGCCTGCTTATAGGTTTATCGCTAGCTTTAGTTGCCTTAACGGCTGCCATTTTAATCTCTCGCAGAATTACCCGCCCTCTCTCGAGATTGACTGAAACACTCGAACGCTATGAGCAAACAGGCGAAATTGACTACCTACCCGTGAACGAGAATAACGAAGTAGGTATTTTTGCCAGAAGCTTTCATAAAGCCCTACAGAATATTGACGCCTCAATAAATGAACTAAATGAGCAGAAATATGCCTTGGACCAGGCTTCCATTGTCTCTATCACAAATATAAGAGGAGACATCACTTATGTGAATGACAAATTCGTCGAAGTAAGCGGATACGAGCGTGAAGAGCTGCTAGGCCAAAATCATCGAATTCTTAACTCTGGCTATCATGACAAAGCCTTCTTCGGCCAACTTTATAAAACAGCTGCTAAAGGCAGCGTATGGCGAGGCGAAGTCTACAACAAAGATAAACATGGTCAGAATTACTGGATTAGCAGCACTGTCATTGCCATTAAAGATATGAACGGCAAACCACAAAGTTATGTTGCCATTAGCTCGAACATTACTGGGAAAAAATCAGCCGAAAGCGAACTCATTACTGCAAAAGAAAATGCTGAACAAGCTGCAATTACGAAAAGCGAATTCCTCGCAAGCATGAGCCACGAGATCAGGACACCGATGAATGGCGTTCTGGGCATGCTGGGACTTCTGCTTAACTCCAAGCTTGATACTCAACAAAGGCACCGGGCTGAAATAGCGCAAAATAGCGCACAGTCGCTACTTACACTAATCAACGACATTTTAGACTTTTCTAAAATAGAAGCAGGCAAACTAGACTTGGAGCACCTTCTATTTAACCCGAAAAAGTAAATTGGCGATCTTGCAGAGTCTCTTGCCCAGCAAGCTCAACTACAAGAGCTAGAACTGATCGTCGACTTAAGAGGGTTAACCCTGTCAAAAGCAGTAGGAGACCCCGGCAGGATCCGCCAAGTCGTTACCAATCTTGTCAACAATGCAATCAAATTCACCAGCCAAGGTGAAGTCGTTATTTCTGCTCGGCTTACGGAGCTAAACGCAAATCTGCTTCAACTAGACATCGATGTGACTGATACAGGTATAGGAATCCCGCCTGAAAAAGCCGACTCGCTGTTTGAAGCCTTTAATCAGGCTGACGCATCAACTACCAGACAG
Organism: Oleiphilus sp. HI0117; assembly: GCF_001635235.1. Taxonomy (NCBI): domain Bacteria; kingdom Pseudomonadati; phylum Pseudomonadota; class Gammaproteobacteria; order Oceanospirillales; family Oleiphilaceae; genus Oleiphilus; species Oleiphilus sp. HI0117. Next base: position 3,577 of record NZ_LWGA01000977.1, read on the forward strand.
TTCGGCGGCACAGGTTTAGGACTGAGCATTGCCAAGAACCTATGCTTACTGATGGGCGGCACCATTTCCGTTAAGAGCATTCCAGGAGAAGGCAGCAATTTTTCGAGCTCAATGTTGCTGAAGACTAGCGATCAAGCTGAGTTAGTCAAACCGACAATAGATATAAGCCAACTAGAGATTCTGATCGTTGATGATAACACGACTAACCTAGAGGTACTCCGAGGTCAGCTTGACCTATGGGGAGCTAAAGCCATTGAAGCGAGCTCTGGCTCCGAAGCACTAGAACTATGCCAGCAACGATATAATGACGAAAGCAAGAGGCCTTTCGATATCGCCCTGTTAGACATGCAAATGCCAGAAATGGACGGAGCAGAGCTGGGGCGAAAACTTAGTCACGACGAACGTTTTCAGTCGATGAAACTTGTTATGATGACCTCAATGACCTATCAGGGAGGTGCACAGGAAATGGCCGATATTGGCTTCGATGCTTATTTCCCAAAACCTGCGACTACCTCTGACCTATTTGATGCGTTAAGTATTTTGGCGGATGACGGTCAAGCACTACAACAAGCTCAACCTCTGATCACCTCTGAAAGCATTAAGACCTACTCTACGAAGGATTCGAGACAAATAAAATGGCCAGAAGGTACCCGTTTATTGATCCTGGAGGATAATTATATTAACCAAATGGTAGCCCTCAGCACGTTAAAAAACATTGGCCTACACGCGGATGTCGCTGGCAATGGCCTGGAAGCAATTAGCAGTTTGATACAAACCACCGCCAATACCCCACACACTTTAATCCTTATGGATTGTCAAATGCCCGAAATGGACGGCTATGAAGCCACTCGAGCTATTCGCGATGGCAAAGCTGGACAGTTCTACACCGACATTCCGATCATTGCGATGACAGCCAATGCAATGCAAGGAGATAAAGAAAAGTGCTTGGCTGCCGGTATGAACGCCTATCTAAGCAAACCAATTTATAACGACGCACCAATTTCTACACTCATTAGTTATGTGTGTAACAACAAACCTGAATATGAAGACGCACCTATGCCTCAAGATGATACAAGCACCAAACCCAACGCTACTGCTTCAACTAGCGAGCAAGATACCCCTACCCACTGGAACCCTGACGGTCTAAGAGAGAGAATCTACAATAACGATGATTTATTCTCTGCATTGCTGAATAGCTTCCTTAGTGACAGCCCGAAGCACTCTGAAGATATTCTAAAGGCCTGTAACGAATTAGATCTAAAAGCGCTTAAAGCCATTTCACACCTTCTCAAAGGTGTCTGCGGGCAACTTTGCGCCGACAAGCTCCAAAGTCTCTGCGCTGCCATTGAACAGGTTTCTCTAAGACCTATTGAGCAAGTAGATAAGCACGAACTTGAAGGACTTCATGTAGAGTTCACAACAGAGTTAAGCTTGCTCGAACAATCATTTACTGAAGCACTCGACCATAGTACTGCATCGACCAGCGACGAATCAGATGAAACACTCTCTAATGACGAGTTTATAAACCAACTAAACACGCTTCAAAACAAGCTTGAACAATCAGATTATATCGACCCAGACAGTTTAAGCCTCCTTAAAACAGCCTTCCCCGATAGGCAGGAAATCCAAAATTTGGTCATAAAACTCGTTGAAGAAATCAATTTATTTGACAATACGGCAGCATCAACGACACTTAAAGAGATATTGGCTCTGATTCAGACCTCATAACCAGACTGGCACCTAATAAATGGCCCCTCAAATATCGAGCGAGAAACAAGGAAAGCCAACCGTCCTCATTGTTGATGACGCGCCCGCTAACGTCCAAATTCTCGCTCTCATGTTCCGCGATCTTTATCAGGTCAAAGTCGCTACTTCTGGAGCAAAATGTCTGGAAGTCGCTCGTACAGAGCCCCAACCCGAGCTCATTCTACTTGATATCATGATGCCTGATATGGATGGCTTTGAAACCAGCAAGCACTTAAAAGAAGATGAAGAGACGGCTGGCATCCCCGTTATTTTTGTTACAGGCCTTCAAGACTCGCACGATGAAGAAAAAGGCCTTAAGCTAGGCGCCGCCGACTATATTCGTAAACCAGTGAGAGAAGCGATTGCAATCTCGCGCATCAACACACACATCACATTGAAGCAACAGCGCCAAAGGTTAGAAGAGCTTGCGCTCACCGACCAATTAACAGGCCTTTATAACCGGCATTATTTATTAGCCGTAGCTGAACAAAAAGTCGCTAGCGCCAAACGTCATGGCCATCCATTAAGCTTAATGATGGTTGATATTGACCACTTTAAACAAATTAATGATCAGCACGGCCACCCGGTTGGCGACCAGGTTTTAAGTACCTTTGGTGAATTCCTACGCACCCAATACCGAAAGGAAGATCTTGTAGCCGTGCGTTTTGGTGGCGAAGAGTTTGTGGTACTCCTGGAAAACTGCAGCCTTGATCAAGCAACGATGCGCTCGGACCAAATCCGAAAAGATGTAGAAGCACTTAAGCCAGCTGGACTCTTAGTCACAGCGAGTATCGGTGTAGCTGAACTACATCAGGACGAGAATGACTTTCAATCACTACTAGCCCGTGCAGATAAAGCCGTCTATAAAGCAAAATATGACGGGCGAAACTGCTTTAGAGTCAATGACGACTTTTGATTTTCACTTTAAACACTGCTTGATAAGTGCCGTAAAGGCTTGAACTTTCGGGCTAAAGTGGACATCACGATGCGTCACTAACCATATAGTTGAACGCCATGCACTAGGTGCTGGCAGAAGTAGCTGCAGGTCAGTTTTAAGTTCGGCAATTCGACAATCCATCGCCACGATACCCAAACCATTTTCCGCAGCATCCATTAATATATGGTAGTCGCTGGCACTAAAGCTAATCTGTTCCTTCGGGACCATTTCATTTAACCACTTAATACTCGGAATATTATTCATATTCTGGCAAAAATTAAGAAATCGATGTCCCGTAATATCCTCAAGGCTCTGGAGTTTCCCGTACTTACGCAAGTAGGATTCGCTAGCATAAAGAGCCGATTCAGTATACAATAGCTTCTGTACCACATAATCTGGGTCTTGCGGCTGAGCGCCTGGCCGAATACTAATATGCGCCTCACCATATTCAAGTTTAAAAATTCTCGAATCCGCCTGAAACGAAATGTCCACACCAGGGTGTGCTTTGCTGAATACCTCGATAACAGGCATGATCAAGGGACTCAAGGTCGAAACGCTCGTCAGAACCAAAGGCCCTGTTAGCTGCTGGTCTAGCCCATTAATTTTACTGACCATTCGATCAAGACGTTCTTCGACTTTTGCAGCATCTTGAAACAGAATTTCGCCCGCTTCAGTCGGCGTATAGCCGCGAGAATGCCTATGAAATAACTTACAAGCCAAGTGCTCTTCAATCGAGTCAATGTGCCTAAGAACTGTACTGTGATGAACACCTAAAGACTCAGCGGCCTTGCTAAGCGTGCCAAACTTGGCTACTTGATAGGCTATCTGAATATCACTCCAGCTTTTCATACATATCCCCAAACAATCTATATCTGCGCTTAACGTCACCCGCACAAAATTCGCCACTCTGTGCGTATATGCACACCAACTATGCACTCTACCTATTTTCATGCAGTTTTGCATCAGGTTTAATAAAGACAGTTCAATTCATACGCACTTACTTGAAAGGCCGATACCATGAGCTCAGACAGAACTCTTATTACATTTTCTGGAAGTCTACGCAGCAACAGCTACAACCAAAAAGTTGCTAAGCAAGCACAACAAATAGCTTTAGAGCTTGGCTACGATGCTATCAACATTAACTTAGCAGACTACCCTTTGCCGTTGTTTAATGAAGATATTGAAAACACTGAAACGCCCGCTTCACTGAACGACTTAAGGCGCATATTTTCATCACCAACAAGCATTTTAATCGCGAGCCCAGAGTACAACGGATCATTTAGCGCCGCACTGAAGAATACACTGGACTGGTTATCACGCCCTGACAATAGTGACTCCAATGTCTATCAACCACCATTTAACAGATTTACTGTCGCACTAACTGCTGCCAGCCCAGGCAGCCTAGGTGGCTTAAGAGGACTAGGACAACTAAGAGAAGTCATGACAAATTTGGGGAGTTTAGTTATTCCTCAACAACTAGCTATTGGAGCTGCTTACGAAGCATTCAACGAAGAAGGGAAATTAGTAAATCAAGAAACGGTCGATCGCTTAACCGGATTAGTTAAAACCTTACTAGAAACTGACCAGCGACTACAGAAATAGGAACTACAACCTTATGAACTCAAGGATGAGACTATTTTTGGCTC
>NZ_LWGA01000978.1:0-2897 GCF_001635235.1 Oleiphilus sp. HI0117
GCTTAGAGTAATTTTTTTCATGTGTGTATCCTAGTTGTATTACATTGAATTTGGTGTCTGGTCAGATTAAAGCTATTTATATGCCTGTTTGAAAAAAATTATATAAAACAATATATTGAGTTTGTTTTTTTCTTGTTGTTTTTCATAGGTTGTAAAAAATATCGACACTTATATCTATGTCTGATGTGACCCCATGAAAGGCTTGCTAGCGAATATAGTCTAATTTAGCTAGCAGTTATTTCGGTAATGCTTTGTTCAGGATAAAGAAGCCGAATATACCAGATATCAGCGAACCCACGACGATGCCAAGGCGTTCATCAAAGATCATGTTGACTCCGCTTTCTTCAAAGGCAAGTGAGCCAATAAACAAGCTCATTGTAAAGCCAATACCACAGAGTGCCGCTGTGCCATACAGGCTAAGCCAGTTCATGCCAGAAGGTAGTTGGGCTAGTTTAAGTTTAATGGCAAGCCAGCATAAACCGAATATCCCCACTTGCTTACCGACAAACAAGCCTAGCGCGATGCCAACGGGGACGTTATGAAGCATTTGCTCTAAACCTATACCTGATAGATTGATTCCAGCATTGGCGAAGGCGAAGACGGGGAGAATTCCAAAAGCAACGACTGAGTGAAGGTCATGCTCCAGATCTTTAAGCGGCGAGAACGAAGGGTTCTCTCTAGATTTCATAGGAATGAATATCGCTAGAACTACACCTGCAAGTGTCGCATGAACGCCCGATTTAAGCGTTGCAACCCACATAATGATACCGATAAAAATATAAGCACTTTTGGAGATGACATTTCGTTTGTTCATGATAATTAGGAAAGGGATGCAGCCTGCAACGATTATTAACGCGCTTAGCGATAATTTATCCGTGTAAAACAATGCGATGATCAGAATCGCGCCAATATCATCAAAAATTGCTAAAGAGGTAAGGAATATTTTAAGTGAGGTAGGAACTCTGGAACCAAGAAGCGTCAGGGCACCAAGGGCAAAAGCAATATCGGTTGCAGCAGGAATGGCCCAACCACTAAGGGCCTGAGGGTCTTCGTAATTAAAGTAAACATATATAAGTGCAGGAAATAGCATGCCACCCAGTGCGCCGATTCCGGGTAAGACTATATTTCGCTTGTCGGAAAGTTCGCCTTCTAATAGCTCTCTTTTTAGTTCTAATCCGACTAAAAAGAAGAATACCGCCATCAGGCCATCATTAATCCATAGCAGTAATGGCTTCGCGATTTCCAGTGCGCCAATCTTGACTTCTACAGGGGTTGATAGCAGCAATTCATAAATTGAAGATAAGGGCGTATTAGCAAACACTAAGGCAAGGACTGCTGCAAAAATTAGTAATATTCCACCGGCAGACTCAAGCTTAAAAAAGTCAGAGATAAAGTTTTGTGGATGGTTGTTTTGTAAAGAATTCATGATTAGCCTTAGACCTTACTTATGCTTATATCTTAAGTCGTAATTTACTTGGTAGTTACTCAATAGGGCATTTATTACCCAGTTCATCAATGCATACAAATGTGATTCGAGTTTCAAATAAAACTGTATCTTTGTCTTCGCGAGCGTTTCGTACTGAAATAAAATAAGTAATTGAAGAGTTTCCCTGTCGCTCAAGGTCGACCTTAAAACAAATTATTTCGCCACAGTCGATTCGATGTTTGAATTCAACATTATCGAGTGCAACGGTAACGAATCGCAGCCCTGGGTAGTGAAGGGCGGCCGTCATATAGGCGACTTCGTCTATCCACATCAGCAAGTTGCCACCAAACAAGGAGCCTTGGTGGTTCATATGCTCAGGTAATACTAACTTATGATGTTGCATGCTGAGTAAAGCTTTAGTTGCTTCGTGACTCATTGCATCTCCTTAGATAAATCGATAACGTTATATTCTATATATTATTATCGGCTTCACCAATAGATTTCGTAGGAGATATCATGTCAAAAAATATACTTGTAACCGGAGCAAATCGTGGTATTGGCTTGTCTTTCTGTCAGTACTATAAGTTTAAAGGTTACTCGGTGTATGCCGTCTGTCGTGAAGCTAGTGAAGAGTTGTTGTCGTTGGGGTGCCAGATAATCGCAGGAATCGATGTCAGCAAAGCAGAGGATGTGGCTAGACTAGGTGTTGAGCTTCAAGGTGTGAAATTAGACCTTCTTATTAATAACGCCGGAATTCTTCGAGATGAGGTATTGGGGCATATCGACTATGATCAGCTCGAAGAGCAGTTTCGCGTGAATGCATTAGGCCCCTTGCGAGTAACAGAGGCGCTTCTCGGCAATTTGGATAGTGGTGGTAAGGTTGCCATCATCACCAGTAGAATGGGATCCATAGCTGATAATAGCAGTGGCGGTCGCTATGGCTACCGCATGTCTAAGTGTGCCTTAAATATCGCCTCAGTTTCTCTCGCGATGGATCTAGAAGATCAAGGTATTGCTGTCGGAGTCTTCCACCCGGGTCTAGTGGGTACTGAAATGATAGGAGGCTATGGCGACATTACCCCTGATCAAGCTGCTGAGCGTTTAGCTCAGAGAGTAGATGAGTTGAATCTTACGAATACTGGTACGTTCTGGCATTCAAATGGGGATGTTCTGCCTTGGTAGCTAAGTGAGGTTTAACTGACACTTTTTAATCAAACCTCGTGAGGTGGAAATGCAGTTGTTGGGTGATATTCAAAATAAGTTAGAGCGAGATTTTGGCAAGCAGTGGTTGCTGGCCAAAGATGAAATTGAGGCCTTGTTTGTTAAAACAAATTGGCGTGTAACAAATCGAATTGTACGTGCGGCCATCTATGTCGCGGACGGAGACTTCGATGAGTTAAGTCGATCTATAGAGCGTGTCCTATCAGATTATAAAGATCTTTTATGGCAGGCGGAGTATGACCGGGGAGAT
>NZ_LWGA01000979.1:0-3610 GCF_001635235.1 Oleiphilus sp. HI0117
ATCACTGACGCCCTTCTTTTCATTACCTAATAGAATCGCGCAAGGCTTAGTATAGTCAACATCCCTATAATCAATTGCGCTATCAGACAGATGCGCAGCATAAACCTTATAGTCCTTTTCATGCAGGGTATCAATCGCCTCTGGCATTGACTCATGTCGAACAATATCCACCCAACGATCACTGCCCATTGCCGTACCACTATAAGGGCGATGCTTATCCCAGGGCCATACCATATTTAGTTCTTGGATACCGACCGCATCGCTGGTTCGAACCAGTGCAGCAATGTTTCTCGGCTTATGAATCTGTTCTGTCAGTAGCGTTAAATCTGGCTGTCTGAGGTCTAACGTGCGCTTTAGTTTTTGGTAACGTTCTGGTGTCATGTCTTATCGAGTGACTAAAATTAGAATATTAACAACGGCCATTGCCAGCAAGCACAACCATGTAAACAAAGTACCGTAAAAACGACCTTTAGTCGGACCATTCTTCTTCGATAAGCCATAAGCATGTGCAATACGAGACAATAGTAGCGTCAGTCCGAACACATGTATAAGCCAGGGTGTTAAGTGGTTTAACTCGAGCATTAGCAGTAAAGCAATCCCTACAGGTATATTCTCTACTGCATTAGCATGCGCTCGCACAGCGCTCTTCATTGCTTTTGAGCCAGTATCATCACCAATGGATATTCCCTCATCTCTACGAAAGGTTGTCACCCGATAAGCTAGAAACACGATAAGGATCACTAACAATGAAGCATATAATGGACTAATAAATAACATGGTCATTCTCCTGGCTTTTTATTCTGATAATAAGTAACGCGGGCAGAAGGATCTACGACTTGTCTGGTCGCCCACCCGAAGGAAAACTGGCAACAGAACTGCGGCTTCCAGAGATCTTGGGCGTGCCTTCTTGCTCAACCTCATCAATTCTGACGATCGCATTCATTGGAATATAAGTTCGTTTAACACCAGTAAACTCGTTCTTCAAACGCTCCTCACTAGGATCTACAAGCAATTGACTCTTTTCACCAAAAAGAAGCTGCTCCACCTCAATGAAGCCGTATAGTTCCGAGGGATATACATGAGAAGCGTAAATCTCGTAGATATCTTCATTATTATAAAAAATAACTTTGTAGGTTTTTTTAAGGCTCATAAGGACAAGTAGTACCGAAGCGTTTTAAGGACGCGCTATCATAACAGAGAGCAGTAAAGTGACAAACCAAGAACTTGTCTCAAGCCATAAATTAAAAAACCAGCTAACTAATATAGAAAGCTGGCTTCATCACGATGAGATTGTAACGTTTATTCTAAACGGCTACTTTTCGTATCGATCACTTTTCTTCACATATTCCAAAGCGTCGATTACCGCTTTGCGTGCCTTGTCTTCAACCTCATGCCTTTCAGTGGGTGAGGTGTAGAAAAACATATCCACTTCATGGCGAATGTATCGTGGTGGCAAATGGTTTAAGGCTATACAAAGCACATCGGTGAGAACATCCTCATCAAAATCCTGCCCTTCTACCTCTTTAGCCAGTGTTTCAATTACCAAGGATTCGTAGTAATTCTGAATATTATCAAGAAGTGACATTAATATACCTCGTACTATCAGCAACAATTTTTATGTTTAGATCGATTTACACTCATGTAGATCGTCCCAGCCATTAAAGCATCTAAAGATAGAGTCTAGCATCTAAAACAATTAACAACAGAGCCAGTTTCAAAATGGCGATCAAAAAGCGGTAGAAAGCCTGTTTTCATTTAGTTACCCAATCACAACCCAATTAACAATAATTAATCGCATCTTGGCTGGCTAGGCCTGCGCTGATCACATACAATCGGAAGTAACCGTATATTTTATATGCTCATTTATTGGCAAAATTATTCTTATGATGATAACGAAGCGAAATATTTACACCCTTCTACTTAGCGTTCTAATCAGCTCGCTTTCCCTTTCTGTTTACGCTAAAGAAAGCAAAGCAGAATTTACTGAAGAACTCGCTCCAACAAGAGCCCAACAAGAAGCAAGCCTGTATGTTGCTCGCTCATTATCGCTAAATCATTACCGCAAGCAGCACATCGATAAAACACTTTCTGAGAAGGTTTACGAAAACTACCTTGATTCACTCGATCCCTCTCGAATTTATTTTCTTAGCGAAGATATTACAGAGTTCGAGATTTACCGCTTTCGCTTAGATAGTGCCTTAAAAACTGGTCAGTTAGACCCTGCATTCAGAATTTATAACCGCTACCAGACGCGAGTAATCACTCGCCTCAATAAACAAATTGAATTTCTCAATACCAAGCTGAACACCTTAGACTTTACTAAAGACGAATATATTTTAACTGACCGTTCAGAAGTAGACTGGGCAACAAGTGAAACAGAGCTGGATAATATCTGGCGCAAGCGAACTAAAAATACGGCCCTGTCTCAAAAACTAGACGGTAAAACCAACGAAGAAATTAAAGAGTCCTTACTAAAGCGTTATCAAAACCAGCTAAAGCGAACTCTACAAGTAAGAAGTGAAGATGCATTTTCTGCCTACATGAATGCCTTCACTACCCTATACGATCCTCATACCACCTATTTTTCACCACGCTCTTCAGAAAATTTCAACATTAATATGAGCTTATCCTTAGAAGGTATCGGCGCCGTACTACAAGCAGATAATGAATTTACTAAAGTGGTCCGTCTAGTTGCTGGCGGGCCAGCACAGAAACAAGGCAAACTTCACTCTGCTGACCGTATTGTTGGTGTTGCCCAAGGAGAGAAAGGCGATATGGTTGAGGTAATTGGCTGGCGACTTGATGAAGTCGTTGAGCTCATTAGAGGCCCCAAGCATTCTAAAGTCAGACTCAAAGTCATACCGCATACTGCCAAACTAGATACTGACACAATAGAAATTAAAATCGTTCGCGACAAAGTTAAGCTCGAGGAACAAGCGGCTGCCAGTTCAGTACTTGATATAGAGCGCGACGGAAAAAATCATCGAATTGGCGTTATTGATATCCCAACTTTCTACGCTGACTTCAAAGCCATGCAAGAAGGTGACCCAAACTATAAGAGCACGACACGAGACACGCTCAAATTACTAAAAGAAATGCAGGCAGAACAAGCTTTAGACGGACTTGTGATTGATTTACGCGGGAACGGTGGCGGCTCTCTCGATGAGGCTAATCAACTAACCGGACTATTTATACATGAAGGCCCTACCGTGCAAATCAGAGGAGCCAATCACCGCATTGAGGTATTGGATGATCCCGATCCTAAACTGATGTACGACGGTCCGCTCATTGTCTTGGTAGATAGACTAAGCGCCTCTGCCTCTGAAATCTTTGCTGGCGCAATTCAGGATTATGGTCGCGGTATCGTAATGGGTACACCAACATTCGGCAAAGGGACTGTACAAGCAGTTCGCCCACTTAACCATGGCCAGTTAAAAATAACACAAGCCAAGTTTTATAGAATCTCTGGCGCTAGCACCCAGCACAAAGGCGTTGTCCCGGATATTATTTTACCTGACACCATTGATACTTCGAAAGTAGGTGAAGATGCCCTGGATCACGCACTTGAGTGGGACTCCATTGCTTCAGCCAAATTTAGCAAGGTGGGCGC
>NZ_LWGA01000980.1:0-5323 GCF_001635235.1 Oleiphilus sp. HI0117
TTATGAATAAAAGCAAACGCACTGAAATTTTTACACGCTTACGAAATGAAAACCCATCCCCCGAGACAGAGCTGAACTACAGCTCCCCTTTTGAGTTACTGATAGCTGTCGTCTTATCAGCCCAAGCAACTGACAAAGGTGTAAATAAAGCAACCGATAAACTGTTTCCCATTGCCAATACCCCCGAAACAATTAGAGACTTGGGCCTTGATGGCTTAAAGGCTTATATAAAAACCATTGGCCTGTTTAATGCAAAAGCAGAAAACGTCATTAAAACATGCAACATACTGATAGATAAGCATAATAGTGAGGTCCCACAAACCAGAGAAGAGCTTGAGGCTTTGCCTGGTGTAGGAAGAAAAACTGCAAACGTGGTATTGAACACGGCATTTAAACAAGTTGCCATGGCCGTCGACACGCATATTTTTAGAGTGTCCAATCGGACAAAAATCGCACCCGGTAAGAATGTACTGGAAGTTGAAAAGAAGCTTCTTAAATTTGTTCCCAAAGAGTTCTTATTAGACGCTCACCACTGGCTTATTCTTCACGGACGTTACACATGCGTTGCCAGAAAACCTAAATGCGGCGCCTGCTTAATTGAGGACTTATGCGAATTTAAAGAAAAAACCGGCGAGTAATTACTTACTAGCCGGTTACAATAATTATCCTGAATTAGGGGCTACTGTCGAATACCTTCGATGTTCAGCTCAATTTCTACGTGTGTCGAAGCAGGGCCCAAGTTACGGGTAATACCGTAATCAGCAAGCTTTAAGCTCGTCTTACCGGTGAACCCAGCTCGATAACCACCCCAAGGATCTTTCCCTTCACCCACCTTTTCAACCGGGAAACTAATACTTTTACTTACCCCATGAAGCTCGAAATTCCCCGTTACTATCGCACTATCTTCATCAATCGCCTTAAAGTTCGTACTTTTAAAGGTCGCAAGCGGAAACTTCTTAACATCTAGGAAGTCATCACTTTTTAAATGCTTATCACGTTCAGCATGATTGGAATCAATACTATCAGTTTGAATTGTCACATTAATTGAAGATTTTTCAGGTGCTGCAGCATCATAAGAAAAACTACCGTCAAACTCATTAAAGCGCCCTAAAAGCCAGCTATAACCCAAGTGCTTTATCTTAAAGGAAACAAATGCATGCGCGCCCTTTACATCGATCGCATAATCAGCGGCATTCGCAACACCTACTGGGCCAAGAGTACCAAGCGCCAATAGACCAGATAAAATTAACTTCTTCATATTATTCTCCTAAGTTGGATTTGAGACTTATTTCCCCGACCGTAACATTTTGACCAAGGTTGTATCTTTATCAATAAAATGGTGTTTTAAGGCACCTGCCACATGAAGTATTACCAAAACAATCAAAGTCCAGGCGAGATAAAAATGAATTTCGCCTGCTATATCTTCCTGGTTCTCGATCAAAGAAGGTAGTGCTGGCACATCAAACAACTCGAACACGCCTACACCTCGACCGTCAGCAGTAGAAATAAGATAACCACTACTCATTATCAGAAACATAAGAATATATAACATTAGATGCACTAGGTGCGCCACCTTGTGCTCGAACGCCTCACCTTTACGCCCACTTACCTCGGGTTGTGGAACAATGTTAATAGTGCGCCAAATGACTCGAAATATGAGCGCCAAGAGCAGACATACACCAATACTTTTATGCAGATCCAAAGAGCCCTTATACCAGGAATCATAATAGCTGAGCTCAACCATGTATAAACCCAAGCCAAAGAGGAAGAATATACTAACAGCCATGAGCCAATGAATTATAATAGCCACCAAACCGTAAGAACTTACTGTATTCCGGATCATCACACATTCCTGCTAAACAGAAGAAACAATGATGTCACTATAGATCAAGGACACTTGTGCGGAAATATAAAATATGCAGAAGCGTTGTGCATAATTGCACACAGAGTAAATTGGGGTGCGCGCTCTTATTCTAGAAACAAGAGAGTTTTATATCATAGCGAGTATGGAAACTAGTTATGAGAAGATAATAAACGGCGTAGCGATAATTAATAGCAGAATTAACAGCAACAGCGAGTTAAAAACAAACTGAAGCCTTTTATAAAGCGGGCGATTCCGCTTTTTAAAGGCCTTCGACCATTCAAGAAAAGGTGTAACAGTGCTGAATAGGCGGTTAAAAAAACCTTGGCGATCTATCGATGTATTAGGCACTAAAGTTGCGCGTGCCAAGAGCTTGTATACCCAGTTAATCCCTCGACCAAATATATTCATTGGACGCTCAACATCAAACATTAGAATCAGTCGATAGTCTTCGGTATTGTTGTTCACATAGTGAATATAAGTTTCATCAAAACAAAATGCCTCACCATCCCTCCAAGAATAGCTTTTGCCATCAATATTGATAAAACAGGCATCTGAGTTAGGTGTAGATAGCCCAAGCTGATACCGGTATGAGCAGGCAATGGGATCGCAGTGGCGAGTCAACTCTGAGCCTGGAGGCAACAAAGTAAACATTGCACCGTTTACTGAAGGAATGTTTTTTAGCAGCTCAACTGTATTAGGGCATAGCTTCTTTGCAGATTCATGCGTGTAACCATACCAGTTGACATAGAATTTACTCCAACCATGCTTATAGAAGGTTCTAAAGCCAACATCATAGTACGATGCAGAGCCTTCTTTGGTTGTCTTCTCAAAGTAACCCTGCTCTCTAAGACTCTCCGCCTCTTCACGCACGAGTTCCCACTTGTCAGTAAGGGACTGAAGCTCAGCAAAATCATCAATATTAACAATCGGTTTACGATAATTTCGCTTGGTCGACACATACAGAAAACAATTGAGAGGAGCAAAAATTGGCCAAGCTTTCCGGAGATATTCGCGAAGATTCTTATAGCGCACCTCTCCTCGATAGTTATACACATATACACAGCTGACTGTACTCAGTGCCACAACGAGAAGAATTACTAACAGAGCAAGGCTCATCGGTACCGACCTTATCTACATATAAGCCTGAAAGATAACACCTCAAGGGGCTCTTTGTAGAATTTAAATCTACAAAACTAAATATACTGTGAATTAGAACGGAATATCATCATCAAAATCATCACTAGGAGGCGCCATTGCTGGAGCGCTTTGCGGAGCGGCTTGAGGCGCTGCCTGAGTATAAGCCTGGCCGCCCTGTTGTGGCGCGCGCTGATAGCCTTGTTGAACCGGCGCCGCCTGCTGTGGCTGCGCATAGCCCTGCGGTGCAGCCTGTGCTTGTGGTGCTGCTTGAGGAGCAGGCTGTGTCTGATACCCGCCTTGCGTGGCTGCTTGCGGCTGATCAAATCCACCCTGCTTACTATCTAGCATCTGCAGTTCGTTCGCAACAATCTCGGTGGTATAGCGGTCTTGTCCGCTTTGATCTTGCCACTTTCTGGTCTGCAACTTACCTTCGATATAGACTTTAGAGCCTTTACGCAGATAATCTTTTGCAATTTCAGCTAAACGATTAAACATAACAACACGATGCCACTCCGTTTTTGGCACCATCTGTCCACTGTTTTTATCTTTATAACTTTCATCCGTAGCAATATTCAGGTTTGTGACCGCTGAACCTTGCGCCGTCATGCGCGCATCAGGATCTTGCCCTAAATTACCGATCAAAATTACTTTGTTTATACCTCTTGCCATTACCTTTCCCCGAATTATTTTTTGCTCTAATCTAATTATTGTCTCATGCTTAACGATAGCATTCCATAACCGAATCCAGCTCCTGCTGATTTAGTTTACCTTTGATTACTTTGAGATAAGCCACCTTATCTTCAGGCACCAAAACAACCTCTTCAACACCTCCCACTGAGCTAAGCCTATCGGTTATTTCCTGAGCCTGAGAGTCTGCCAAAGCTGAGAAACTTAAGGTCATACCTGTTTCAGAGCTTGGGTTAGCCATGCCGCGAGCAAATAGAAACCAGCCAAGACAAACAATACTTACCAGCAGATAAACGCCTGACTCATCATAGCTACTTAGAACCCAACCACCTAACACCCCCCCAACAAAGGCACCAAAGAACTGGCAAGTTGAATAAACCCCCATCGCCGTTCCTTTGCTTCCAGCCGGACAAATCTTACTGACCAAAGAAGGCAAACTCGCTTCGAGCAAGTTAAAAGCCATAAAGTAAAAAAACAAGCTAAGCCAGAAATATAAAAACTGGTTCTGAGTCAAACTAAAACTCAGTGACGAAGCCAGAAGAAGCAGAATTGCGAATAAAAAAACCGGCTTCATTTTCTGCTTCTTTTCACCAATGATAATAAAAGGAACCATTGCGAAAAATGATGTCACCATCACTGTTAGATAGACCAGCCAATGATCCTCGCCCGGCATATTAATTTTGTTAAGCAATGACATGGGGACAGCTATAAACAAAGCTGTCAGGCAAAGGTGAAGTGCAAAAATGCCGATATCAAGGCGAACTAGCTCTTTATGTTTTAAGACGTCCATTAACTGGCTCTTGAACAAACGGGTATTCCTGTCGGATGCACTCTGAACAGGATTCGGCACAAAGAAGTACAGCCAGAACATTCCGAACAGTGCCAACACAGCAGTAAACCAGAAAATCCCCTGAAGCCCAAGAACACTTCCCACTAAAGGCCCTATAACCAAGGCAACAGAAAAAGATACACCAATAGACATACCAATAATTGCCATCGATTTGGTGCGGCTCTCTTCACTCGTTAAATCACTTAGCAAAGCCATCAAGACACTGGCAATTGCCCCTGCCCCCTGAAGGAATCGGCCAAATATCACACCGTAAATTGTCGTTGAAAGTGCCGCGACCAAACTGCCAATGAGAAATAGGAGCAGCCCGAAGAAAATCAGTTTTTTGCGACCAAATCGGTCAGACAGTGCACCAAAGGGAACTTGGAACAGCGCCTGGCTCAAACCATAAGCACCAATAGCAACACCAATTAGAATTTCACTCGACCCGGCTAGCTCCTGCCCATATAAAACAAAAACCGGCAAAACCATAAACAAGCCAAGCATACGCGAAGCATATAAAAGAGCTAAAGAAATTACCGAGCGCTTTTCACTAGCAGTCATTATTTTGTATACATTCATCAAATTATTCGGGCAGCCATTCTATCATTAAGACCCACTGCAAGGAATCGCAATACAGGTCTAATAAGTACTAATGAGCGCTTACACCCCATTAGCGTGATATGTCATACAAGTTAGCGTCTAAATTGCTATAATCGACCGTTTTTAAGCATCGGTTAGTAGATTAATGGATAAGATCCTCGTTCGTGGCGCAAAAACACACAACCTAAAAAATATCGACCTTACAA
>NZ_LWGA01000981.1:0-617 GCF_001635235.1 Oleiphilus sp. HI0117
GGATTCCAGCTGGAATACCGCCGTTGTTTCTGCTGACTTCAGCAATTCAAAAGAGGGCCTATCATCCAGTGGGATATGGTCAATATTAATAGGCTCTTTACCTTTCGCTGCCAAGCGAGGGTTAATCATCTTCAAAGCCCAGTCAACGATAGTTAGAGTACGAAGCCCCAAGAAGTCGAACTTAACCAGGCCTGCATCTTCAACATCATTTTTATCGAACTGGGTAACCAGGCCACCGCCTTCTTCATCACAATAAAGTGCAGCAAAGTCTGTCAGTTTAGTCGGTGCGATAACAACACCACCGGCGTGCTTACCGACGTTACGCGTAATCCCTTCTAGACAGACAGCCATTTCCCAGATCTCCTGGGCTTCTTCGTCTTCATCAAGAAAAGTTTTTAAGGTCGGTTCCTGCTCAATCGCCTTTGACAAAGTCATGCCGATTTCGAAAGGAATCATCTTCGAAAGCCGGTCAGCCAAACCGTAAGATTTACCCTGCACACGCGCAACATCTCGCACCACAGCCTTTGCTGCCATCGTACCAAAGGTAATAATCTGCGATACCGCATCCCTGCCGTAATGATCAGCAACATAAGAGATAACCCGGTCTCGCCCATCCA
>NZ_LWGA01000982.1:0-2509 GCF_001635235.1 Oleiphilus sp. HI0117
GAAGTCTTGGTCAAAACAATCAAGGCAGTGCTTCCAAAAAAGCATTGAATAGCCAGCAGCTGGTTTCATCGGTTACTAATCTTGCAAAGCAACAGAAAGTGGCACTTAAGCGCTTCGAGCCAAGCGGCGACAATAAGCTAAAAGTTTGGGTGGATGACGCCTCTTTCGATAAGGTAATTTCTTGGTTAAGTCGCTTGAAAAGCTCATTAGGTGTGCGAGTCGAGCAGATTTCCATTGATAAAGATGATGCACCAGGGAAGATCAGCGCCAGAATGACATTGTCTTCATAAGTCTGTAGCGCGATATATTAGTCTAAGAACTAGGGGCACCTATGACAAGAATAACAGAAGAAACCAAAGCAAGAGTTGTTCGACTTGAACCTGGCGCTTTTACCGAAGCTAAAGCAATTCTATATAGAGCTTATAAACATGAGCCTACCTTTAAATACCTATTTGACGCTTCGCGCCCTGGTTATGATCAACGTATCAGGGCAACTATACGAGAGTTAATTAACTTACATTTTTCCAATCAGCAAGATGTGATCGGCCTGGCATTGGATAATCATTTGATTGCAGTTGCGCTAGTTGGCAGTCCGGATATCCGTTTGACACTAAGTCGTCAGTGGAACTGGCGTTTGCGTATGATGCTTACAGCAGGAATGGACTGTACATGGCGTTATATTAATTACCATAAACAGATCCACGAGTATCTACCTAAAGGTGAACACCATGAATTACCTCTGTTGGGGGTGGATTCAAAATACAGAAATTCGGGTTACGGTAAGCAGTTGATGTTGGCGATAGAAGATATCTGTAAAGAAAACCCGCGCTCCGGCGGTATAGCGCTTGATACTGGTAATACGCGGTACTTGAAGTTTTATAAGAGTATTGGTTATAAAACCCTTGGAACCGTTAAACTGGGTGAGCTCGTTGAAAATGTATTATTCAAAGAGTGCAGTCACTAATTCTGTATTTATATTTTACCTGTCTTAAGCTATTAAATGCTCTAGTGTAGTTTTCGAGCTTAGGCATACCGACAATATCCGTTTTTGAAGAGTTCTTTATGTCATCTTATGATTTTGATTTGTTTGTAATTGGTGCTGGCTCCGGCGGTGTTCGTTTGGCTAGAATGTCGGCCTCGATGGGCGCTACAGTTGCTGTTGCAGAAGATCGCTATCTTGGCGGTACGTGTGTAAATGTAGGCTGCGTACCAAAGAAACTATTTGTTTATGCATCCCATGTTCATGAAGAGCTTGAAGACGGCAAAGGCTATGGTTGGCATTTAAATGGTGATCTGAGTTTTAACTGGCAAACCCTGGTCAAAAATAAGAATACTGAGATTGAGCGTTTAAACGGTATTTATGATTCCTTGTTAACTAACTCGGGCGCTAAAATTATTAATGGTCGAGCTCGCATAGTTGATGCCCATACTGTCGAAGTGGCAGGGCAGCAATACTCGGCTGAGCGAATCGTTGTCGCGACTGGAAGTTGGCCGTTCATACCTAATATTCCAGGTGCCGAGTATGCAATCTCTTCCAACGAGCTTTTCTATCTTGATAACTTGCCCGATACTGCAACGGTTGTGGGTGGTGGCTATATAGCTGTAGAAATGGCCGGAATTCTTCAAGGGCTTGGTGTCGACACGACCTTGGTTTATCGTGGTGAGCTGTTCTTGCGCGGTTTTGATCAAGAAGTGCGGGAGTTCGTGCGTGATGAGATTAGCAAAAAAGGTATTCGCTTAAGGTTTAATGAGAATATCGACAGTATTTCAAAGCTGGATAACGGTTCTTTAAATCTTCAGCTAAAAAGTGGCGCTACCGAATCTACTGGTTTGGTGCTTTATGCAACAGGTCGAAAGCCATACTCCTACGACTTAGGCATAGAGAATACTAAGGTAGCGCTTGATGACAAAGGTCAGATTAAGGTTAATGATTATTTTCAAACAAGTGAACCCTCGATCTATGCGATTGGTGATGTAATAGGTGGTATGCAGCTTACGCCGGTTGCGCTTGCCGAAGGTATGTTCTTAGCTAATTATTTCTTTTCCTCAACTAAACCTTCATTAGTCGACTATTCCTTGATACCGACGGCTGTTTTTTGTCAGCCAAATATTGCTACGGTTGGCTTGAGTGAGGAGCAAGCGCGGGAAGAGTTTGATGACATTGATGTCTATGTGTCTAATTTTAAAATGATGAAGCATACTTTGTCTGGGCGTGATGAACGTACCTTAATGAAGATGGTTGTAGACAAGAAAACAGATGCTGTCTTAGGTGTTCACATGGTTGGTGCAGAGGCCGGAGAGATTATTCAAGGTATTGCCGTTGCATTAAAAGCTGGCGCTACGAAACAGAGTTTTGACCAAACTATTGGTATTCATCCTACTGCTGCAGAAGAATTTGTAACGATGCGCCAGCCTAGAACTTAAGGTTTTTTTGCTTCGATCACCAGAAAAATACCAATGACTACTTACATACCACCTTCCGTAAAAAACGGAAGTATACTTACTTTTC
>NZ_LWGA01000983.1:0-506 GCF_001635235.1 Oleiphilus sp. HI0117
GTTCTTTATGTCATCTTATGATTTTGATTTGTTTGTAATTGGTGCTGGCTCCGGCGGTGTTCGTTTGGCTAGAATGTCGGCCTCGATGGGCGCTACAGTTGCTGTTGCAGAAGATCGCTATCTTGGCGGTACGTGTGTAAATGTAGGCTGCGTACCAAAGAAACTATTTGTTTATGCATCCCATGTTCATGAAGAGCTTGAAGACGGCAAAGGCTATGGTTGGCATTTAAATGGTGATCTGAGTTTTAACTGGCAAACCCTGGTCAAAAATAAGAATACTGAGATTGAGCGTTTAAACGGTATTTATGATTCCTTGTTAACTAACTCGGGCGCTAAAATTATTAATGGTCGAGCTCGCATAGTTGATGCCCATACTGTCGAAGTGGCAGGGCAGCAATACTCGGCTGAGCGAATCGTTGTCGCGACTGGAAGTTGGCCGTTCATACCTAATATTCCAGGTGCCGAGTATGCAATCTCTTCCAACGAGCTTTTCTATCTTGATAACT
>NZ_LWGA01000984.1:0-1960 GCF_001635235.1 Oleiphilus sp. HI0117
TGGCCCATCTTGCAAACCAGCATTCTAGGTCGTCGACCTTGGGCTTTCTCAAAGGCTTCAATATCAGACTGTATTGCTTGCCAGTCTTCATCGCCCTCATAGGAGACGCCGTAAACGCCGCTAATAGTGCGAGATTCGGCCTGAAAACGTCCGTATATTTCTTCCAGAGCATCAGAAATTTCGCCAACAGTCGCGCGTAAGCGAGCAGCATTTACGCTCAATTCTAGCAAATTGCCTTCACCTGTTTTCGCCGCCTCAGTCAAGGCTGTAAGCGCTGCTTTAACCGCATCAGAATCTCGATTTGTACGAATCGATTCCAAGCGCTTGATTTGTGACTCGCGTACAGCAACATTGTCTACTTCAAGTATATCCAGGTCATCTTCGTGATCGAGCTGGTATTTATTGACACCAACAATGACATCTTCACCGCGATCAATGCGTGCTTGCTTTTTCGCTGCACTTTCTTCAATTCGCATTTTTGGAATGCCATGTTCAATGGCGCTCGCCATTCCACCTTTTTCCTCGATTTCTTCAATTAATTCCCAAGCTCGATCAGCAATCTGCTGCGTGAGGCTTTCCATCATGTAGGAGCCCCCCCAAGGGTCTGCAACCTGAGGAATGCCTGTTTCTTCTTGAAGGATGATCTGAGTATTTCGCGCAATACGAGCAGAGAATTCTGTTGGTAGTGCAACCGCTTCGTCCAGGGCATTGGTGTGTAGCGACTGAGTGCCACCAAATACCGCAGCCATCGCCTCGATGGTGGTACGAATCACGTTGTTGTAAGGGTCTTGCTCGGTCAAAGACCAGCCTGATGTTTGCGAGTGGGTTCGAAGCATAGAAGATTTGGGGTTCTTAGGTCTAAACTCGTCCATAATCTTATGCCATAACAAGCGACCGGCTCTGAGCTTGGCGATCTCCATATAGAAGTTCATGCCAATGCCCCAGAAGAAGGAAAGGCGAGGCGCAAAGGCATCGACGTCCAAACCAGCTTTCAGTGCAGTTCTAACATACTCTCTGCCATCGCTAAGTGTGTAGGCTAGTTCCAGCGCTGCATCAGCACCGGCTTCCTGAATATGGTAGCCGGAGATTGAAATGCTGTTAAAGCGAGGCATGTTCTCGGAGGTGTAGCCGATAATATCGCCAATAATCCTCATGGATGGTTTTGGTGGGTAGATATAGGTATTGCGCACCATAAACTCTTTCAGAATGTCATTCTGGATAGTGCCTGAAAGCTGTTCTTGTGAAACGCCTTGTTCTTCTGCTGCAACGATGTAGCTAGCCAGGATTGGCAAGACTGCGCCGTTCATGGTCATGGATACCGATACTTTATCAAGCGGAATGCCGTCGAAAAGAATTTTCATATCTTCGACTGAATCAATCGCCACACCTGCTTTACCTACATCACCCGTTACGCGTGGGTGGTCTGAGTCGTAACCTCGGTGAGTCGCTAAATCAAAGGCAACTGATACGCCTTGTGCACCGGCAGCCAGGTTTTTGCGATAGAAAGCATTTGACTCTTCTGCGGTGGAAAATCCTGCGTATTGGCGGATGGTCCAGGGGCGGCCGGCGTACATCGTTGCCATTGGGCCACGTACAAAGGGAGCCATACCGGGAAGTGTCTGGGTGTGAGGCAGGTCTTTTGTATCTTCCTCGGTATAGAGCACCTTAACGGGAATACCTTCTGGCGTCTGCCAGGTCATTTCATCCGGACTGACCCCTTTCATTTGTTTGGTCGCAAGCGCTTCCCATTGCTCGAGTTGTGCGGCTAAATCAGGCTTTTTATCAGACATAGTATTTCTCGTTAAGTAATAGCTGCTCTATTGTTATGCTTATGTAAGTGCTTACTGACCCATGGGTTGGTTAAGCTCTATTAAAATGCCGTCGGCACTTTTTGGGTGGATGAAGATCACTTTACAATTGTGCGCACCAGGTGAAGGTGCATCGGAAAGGAATTGATAAC
>NZ_LWGA01000985.1:0-5829 GCF_001635235.1 Oleiphilus sp. HI0117
CAGACCGAGGTTTGTGTGGCGGTTTGAACGTCAACTTGTTCAAGAAAGTTGCTAAAGATATGAAAAACTACGCGGATAACGCAGTAGAAGTCGATCTTTGCGCGGTTGGACAAAAAGCAATTAGCTTCTTTAAAAGCTACGGCGGTAATGTCGTTGCTGCATTAAGTCACCTTGGTGACGCACCTGCAGCACATGAGCTGATCGGTTCTGTAAAGGTGATGTTGGATGCTTACGAAGAAGGCAAGATCGACCGCCTTTACGTGGTATACAACGAGTTTGTAAACACCATGACGCAGAGCCCTGAAGTAGTACAATTGTTACCGTTAGAAGCTGCTGAAGAAAGTGAAATGCAGCATCATTGGGATTATATTTACGAGCCTGAAGCGAAAGACTTACTAGATGGCTTGTTAACGCGTTACGTTGAATCGCAAGTTTATCAAGCGGTTGTTGAAAATGTAGCATGTGAGCAGGCAGCTCGAATGATCGCAATGAAATCTGCAACAGACAACGCGGGCGACATTATCAAGGAATTGCAGTTGGTTTATAACAAAGCGCGTCAAGCAGCGATTACTCAGGAAATTTCTGAGATCGTTAGTGGTGCAGCTGCGGTATAAGTAGTTCCTGGCAAATTTTGTGTATTTAAAGATTAAAAGTTAACGAGGATCCGGACATGAGTAGCGGAAATATCGTACAAATTATTGGAGCTGTAATCGACGTTGAATTCGCGCGCGAATCAGTTCCAAATGTATATGATGCGTTGCAGGTTGATGGTGTTGATACAACACTTGAAGTACAGCAGCAACTAGGTGATGGTATCGTACGTACTATCGCAATGGGTAGTACTGAAGGTCTAAAGCGTGGGCTGAATGTAGATAACACTGGCGCACCAATTTCTGTACCTGTTGGTCCAGAAACTTTGGGTCGTATCATGGACGTTCTAGGACGCCCAATCGACGAGCGTGGTGACATCGGTGAGCAAGAGCGTATGCCTATTCACCGTAAAGCACCTACTTACGCAGAGCAAGCAGCATCGGCTGAATTGCTAGAAACCGGTATCAAAGTAATCGACTTGGTTTGTCCATTCGCTAAGGGTGGTAAAGTTGGTCTATTCGGTGGTGCGGGCGTTGGTAAAACTGTAAACATGATGGAATTGATCAACAACATCGCACTGAAGCACTCTGGTCTTTCAGTATTCGCAGGTGTTGGTGAGCGTACTCGTGAGGGTAACGATTTCTATCACGAAATGCAGGAAGCTGGCGTTGTAAACCTAGAGACTCCAACAGACTCTAAGGTAGCGATGGTATACGGTCAGATGAACGAGCCACCAGGAAACAGGCTACGTGTTGCCTTGACTGGTTTGACAATGGCTGAGAAGTTCCGTGACGAGGGTAAAGACGTACTATTGTTCGTTGATAATATCTACCGTTACACACTGGCAGGTACTGAAGTATCAGCACTGCTAGGTCGTATGCCTTCAGCGGTAGGTTATCAGCCTACACTAGCTGAGGAAATGGGTGTTCTTCAGGAGCGTATTACATCTACTAAGACTGGTTCGATCACATCGATCCAGGCAGTATATGTACCTGCGGATGACTTGACTGACCCATCTCCAGCAACAACCTTCTCTCACTTGGATGCAACAGTTGTATTGAGTCGTGACATCGCTTCTAAGGGTATTTACCCAGCGATCGATCCACTAGACTCTACTTCTCGTCAGCTAGATCCTTTGGTGATTGGTGCTGAGCACTATGAAATTGCACGTGGTGTACAGACAGTACTTCAGCGTTATGCTGAATTGAAAGACATCATTGCGATTCTTGGTATGGACGAATTGTCTGAAGAAGATAAGCAGACAGTTGCACGTGCTCGTAAGATCGAACGTTTCTTGTCACAGCCTTTCCACGTTGCCGAAGTATTTACGGGTGCACCGGGTAAGTATGTATCTTTGAAAGACACTATCCGTGGCTTCCAAGGTATCTTGGGCGGTGAGTACGATGATCTTCCTGAGCAGGCGTTTTACATGGTTGGCTCTATCGACGAAGCAGTCGAAAAAGCGAAAAACATGTAATCATCCTTTAGTAGAAGCACTTTAAGATATTTAAAGTGCTTCCCTGATGAAGGTAGAAATTATGGGTATTAGCGTGCATTGCGATATCGTAAGTGCTGAAGAGCAAATTTATTCGGGTCTTGTTGAGCTAGTTGTTGCTGCTGGCGAAATGGGTGACTTGGGTATTGCTCCAGGCCATGCTCCACTAATGACGAAGTTGAATCCTGGTCCTGTTCGCGTTATCAAACAAGGCGGCGAAGAGGAAGTTTTCTACGTATCCGGCGGATACATGGAAGTTCAACCAAGCTTAGTAACTGTGCTAGCAGATAGTGCAGAGCGAGCTCACGACGTTGATGAAGCAGCAGCTCTGGAAGCTAAGAAAGAAGCAGAAAGAGAGCTGGCGAATCAGAGCGGCGATTTTGATTACTCTCGAGCAGCATCTCAACTAGCTGAAGCATCAGCGCGACTACGCGTGATTCAGCGAATGAGAAATAAGCATTAATGAGCAGTAATTCGTAAAATAAAGAAAAAAGGCAGCTATTTAGCTGCCTTTTTTCTTTTATGTCATATGGAGTGTCTATAATCAAACGATTGTAGTAGAAAAAGTTTAGGAAAAACGATTATGAGTTTACATGTGGTTATCCTTGCAGCTGGGCAAGGTTCTCGAATGAAGTCTAAATTACCAAAAGTTTTGCACCCTGTAGCGGGAAAGCCAATGCTACAGCATGTGTTGGATACAGCGAATAAGTTAGATGCTGAAGGTATACATATTGTTATCGGTCACGGTGCTGATCAGGTAAAAGACACAATTAAAGAAGATGTAAACTGGTGCTTACAAGCTGAGCAGCTAGGTACGGGCCATGCGGTAGCACAAGCAATCGACCACATTCCAGAAGACGCGCAAGTACTAATACTATACGGAGACGTGCCCTTAACCAGTCAGGCAACATTGTCTCAATTAACGGCTTTAGTTAATGAGAAGCAGCTTGGCTTATTGACAGTCGACCTTGAAAACCCAACGGGCTATGGTCGAATCGTTCGGAACGCAGATGGCGATATTGAAGCCATCGTAGAACAAAAAGATGCTTCAGAAGAAGAATTAATGATTCCGGAAGTTAATACCGGAATACTTGCTCTACAGGCTTCAGTGTTGCATAAGTTTATTCCGACACTTGGTAACAGCAATGCACAAGGCGAGTACTACTTAACTGATATTATCGAGATCGCCGTAGCAAATGGCTTGCGAGTTGAAAGCCATCAGCCAAGTTTTGAGCAGGAAGTTCAAGGCGTGAATAATCGCCTGCAACTATGTGAATTAGAGTGCTGGCACCAAAGCATGATATCGGAACAGCTAATGCTTCAAGGTGTCACCATCTATGATCCAAATCGTTTAGACGTGCGCGGTGAATTAGAATGCGGCCAAGATGTCACTATCGATCTTAATTGTATTTTCGAAGGGCATGTCGTACTTGGTGAGGATGTCAGCATTGCACCAAACTGCATTATCAAAAATTCAACAATCGGTGCTGGTACCACGATACATGCTAATTCAATTATCGAAGATAGCTTTGTGGCAAGCGCCTGTAATGTGGGCCCGTTTGCAAGACTGAGACCCGGAACGAGTTTAAAAACTAAAGCGAAAGTCGGTAACTTTGTTGAGACCAAGAAGACGACCGTTGGTGAAGGTAGTAAGATTAACCATCTTAGCTATGTTGGTGACGCAACCTTAGGCAAAAATGTTAACGTGGGTGCAGGTACAATTACCTGTAACTATGATGGCGTTAACAAGTTTCAAACAGAAATTGCAGATGATGTGTTTGTTGGCTCCAATACATCATTAGTTGCGCCGGTGAAAGTTGGTAAGCGTGCGACTATTGGCGCGGGGTCTACTGTCAATAAAGATATAGAAGAAGAACAACTAGCTGTAGCCAGGTCAAAGCAAAGAAATATCGATGGTTGGGACAGACCCAGCAAAAAGTAAGTTAAAGATTTCGACTAGTAAAGTAATCGAATAAGATTTGGAAAACAGGAACAAAAGGTATGTGCGGAATAGTTGGAGCTGTGGCTCAAAGGGATGTAGCTGAAATTCTTCTCGAAGGTTTGAAGCGTTTAGAATATAGAGGATATGATTCAGCAGGGTTGGCTTTATTGTCTGAAGCAGGCGAATTTAATCGCTTGAGACGTATAGGCAAAGTTCAAGAATTGGCAGACGCACTAAAGGCAAACCCTTGCAAAGGTGGAACCGGTATTGCACACACACGTTGGGCAACTCATGGTGAACCTAGCGAACGTAATGCCCACCCTCATGTATCAGGTTCCGAAATTGTAGTTGTTCACAACGGGATCATTGAAAACCATCATACTCTGCGTGAGAAGCTAAGTGCCGTGGGTTATGAATTTGCTTCGGATACAGATACCGAGGTGATTGCTCATCTAGTTCATCATGAACTAAAAACACATGACTCACTATTATCAGCATTCAGATCAACTGTGAAGAAATTAGAAGGTGCTTACGGAACGGTTGTTATGGATACCAGTGATCCAGACCAGCTAATTGCAGCGCGTTCTGGTAGCCCATTAGTGATAGGATATGGCATAGGAGAAAACTTCCTGGCATCAGATCAATTAGCATTATTACCAGTAACGAACCGTTTCTCCTTCCTAGAAGAAGGCGATATCGCCGTACTGACACGCCAAGACGTGACCATCTATGATGCTGTAGGTAGTGAAGTATCAAGAGATATCAATGAGTCTGATGTCTCGCATGATGCTGGCGACAAAGGGCCATATAAGCACTACATGCTAAAAGAAATCTATGAACAGCCGATTGCTATTAAGAACACCTTAGAGGGTAGAATTGCAAACGGCCAGGTTCTTGACACGGCCTTTGGTGAAAATACAGCAGAGATTCTAAAAGGCATTGATCACGTTCAAATTATTGCCTGTGGTACGAGCTACCACGCCGGCATGGTCGCACGTTATTGGTTTGAAGAAATTGCTGGTGTGTCGTGTAATATCGAAATTGCATCTGAATTTAGATATAGAAAGTCGGTTGTTCCGGCTAATGCACTATTGGTTACAATCTCGCAGTCAGGTGAAACAGCCGATACTCTGGCAGCACTAAGACTGGCCAAAGAAATCGGATATAAAGCTAGTTTGACCATTTGTAACGTGCCTGGTTCTTCACTAGTTCGTGAGTCAGACTTAAACTATATGATGAATGCGGGCGCTGAGATCGGCGTAGCATCCACCAAGGCATTTACCGTTCAATTAGTTGGCTTACTGCAGCTTGTCGTCGCTATTGGAAAGAACAAAAATATGCCAGCCGAAACGGAAGCTTCGATCGTTGAGGCCTTACAGGCACTTCCTTCAATCATCGAACAAAGCTTGGATATGGATAAGCAAATAGCCGAATTGGCGGAAGACTTTGCTGACAAGCACCACAGTTTATTCCTGGGTCGTGGTGATCAATACCCGGTTGCGATGGAAGGTGCACTGAAGCTTAAAGAGATTTCGTATATTCACGCTGAAGCTTATGCCGCAGGCGAATTAAAGCATGGCCCATTGGCTCTTATCGATGCAGACATGCCAGTCATTGTTGTTGCACCGAACAATGAGCTTCTAGAAAAACTGCATTCTAACGTTGAAGAAGTACGTGCAAGAGGTGGTTTGATGTATGTTTTTGCTGATCGAAACGCACACTTCAAAAGTGATGACACCATGAAAGTACTAGACGTACCACATTGTGAAAAGATCGTCGCGCCGATTTTATATACTGTGCC
>NZ_LWGA01000986.1:0-15640 GCF_001635235.1 Oleiphilus sp. HI0117
AAAAGTTGGTCAAAGAGAATATCGAAATTTTCATAGAGCTCTTTTTTATAATCCTGCTCTAGCTGTTGCTGAGGAGGAGGTAGGAACGGACCACCAGGATTATAAACTAAACTCAAGGTCAAGCCGCTCCCTTCGACTCCATAACCTAGTTTGTTTAGGAGCTTTAAGCTCTTGATGCTATCTTCGAAAACACCTTTCCCTCTTTGTTGGTCGACATTATCTTTCGTGTAACAAGGTAGAGACGCGACAACTTCCACCTCGTTAGCAGCCAGAAACTCAGCAAGGTCTTCATAGCCAGGTTCTTGCAGAATCGTCAAATTGCAGCGATCAATAACATGCACTCCCAGTGACCTTGCTTCTTCGACCAAGTAACGAAAATAAGGGTTCATTTCCGGTGCGCCGCCCGTTAAGTCCAGCTGTGAAATGTCTTTTTCTTTCAACAAAGCCAATACCAAGTCGATATTTGATTTGTTCATTAGCTCTTTACGGGTCGGCCCTGCATTAACATGACAGTGCGTACAACTAAGGTTACATAGGTATCCCAGATTTACCTGTAAAGTTTCTAGCCTATTTCGCTTAAGCGAAGGGAACTGCGTTTCGACCAATAAAGGGCGGCTATCTAACATAAAGATCCTGTTTTTGTATTGATATGATCTCTTAGGACTACAATCCGCGCCATAGGTTCCATATCAATCGTATTAATTCTATAAAAATGCGGGCAAAGGATGCCTAAAAAGCATTACCCCAGCCAAAGCCAGAGTGTGGCCAATTCTACAACAAACATGATTGCAGTGATGCTTTGCCAAAACCGCAGCGGATTTCTTTTTGCAAGTGGTATATGGGCCTTATCCATAAACTCCGAATTAGGATGTTCGAGATCATAAATAAATTCTGACAAGGCATCATATCGAAGTTCTGTAGAAATCTGTAAAGCTTTTTCGATCGCACCATCCATCCATTCGGGAACCATTGGGTTAAACTCTCGAGCTGGCTGATATTTTAGTCGATAAAATTCATTGGTAGACTGACTGGTCTCAAACTTCGCACCATAAGGTTGTTGGCCGGTCAACATTTCGTAAAGCACAACAGCGATTGAAAACATGTCGGACTTTAAAGACGCTTTTCTTCCCAACTTATATTCAGGAGCACCATAAGTGTCGGTCCCCAGCACTTGCTCGCGCTCAAAGGGCGATTCGATTTCAGCAACGCCCGCAATAAAACAGGAACCAAAATCTATAATCGTTACCTTGCCCTCATTATCGACCATAATATTTTCAGGCTTGATATCCTGATGCAAAGTCTCTTTACGATGCATTGCACGAACACCCTTCACTACCTGATGAATTATCGACATAACTCTTTCGATACCGGGCTTTGGATTTGCTTTCATCCACTCAGCTAGCGTTTGGCCCTCAACATAATCACAAACGTAATAAAGGAACTTTTGCCCTCTTTCACTTTCATGAATATTTACTACGTACTTACTGTTAATACGGTCAGCTACCCAGGGTTCCAATACAAATCGCTCTTTGTACGCCAAATCATCATCATAATTCACTGAAGGCGTTTTCATAGCATGTAACTTGTCAGTGTTATGATCTTTTACCAAATATACTTGTGATCGATTACTGGCATGTAGCTCTTTTATCACATGGTAGCCGTCAATAGACATTCCAGGGGAAAGCTCTGGTGGGAAGGGTAAGTCCGAAAGCTTTACGTAGGCATCTTCGGCATTTGGACAAGGCAAAGCATCGACTCTGACAATCTGGCAACTCAAGTTATCATCGGAGCCGTTTTCGAGTGCAATATCAACCAAGCTCTCACAAAGCCCGGTAAATTCATCCGACTTGCAATCAACCGCCTTAGCAATGACTTCTTTTATACGTTTATCGTTGATAAAATCATGAATACCGTCGGTACTCAGAAAAAAGATATCACCAGATTCGACATCCTCCGAGTAATAGTCGACATCAAGCATTAAATCCATTCCCATTGCACGAGTAAGATAAGTGGAATCCTTACTTACTCTGGCGGAATGGTCATGCGTGAGCTGCTCAAAGTTATTCCCTCTAAGCCGGTACACTCGGCTATCGCCGATATGAAATATATGCGCGACACGCGACTTGATAACCAAGGTCGACATTGTACTGATATAGCCATGCTCAGCCTGAAGATAACCAACCCCCTGCCCATATAACCAACGATTCAAAGCCGTTAATACTTTTTGAGCTGAGTTTTTAACTGTCCAGGAGTCAGGTGTACTGAAGAAGTCGGAGATAAAGTTCTTAACGCAGGTTTCGCTTGCCTCCTTGCCCGCCTCTGCACTACTGACTCCATCGGCAACAATAGCAACCATTCCCTTTACAGTTAATAGAGGCTCTTTCGGGACGTATATTCCGACAGAATCTTCATTTTGGTGCTTTAAGCCCTTTACTGATATTTGCCCTGCACTTGTACGAAGCCCGCTTTCTAGATGCATCTGATATTTCACTCACTTATTTATTATGGGTATTATTGCGCCAATAAGTAGCAAAATAACACCCCCTTTAGATTAAAATCTTAATTTTCAACGGCATATGTAAAAACGAACGCAATATACAGCCTTAGGATTGAACTCAGCGCATAGTCATGCACCATTACCAACCAAGGCGGAAAACAGCATTTTTTAGCTGCACCACTTTAAAGCACGCGTTTTTTCTCAAACGCTCAAAACCTGGCTATAAAACACGAACTTAAGAATTTTTTTCCTTTTTATTTCAATACCCTATGAAATTATTTAGATACTTGGCACAGCTCATGCTTAATTACAGATAATTGCGTAAACAAGCATTGAGTAACGCTAAAGCTTTTCACTAGTAAATAAGCACAGCGTATGCGCAGATTCTCAGACATACGAGGCCATAGAATGAAGAATAGTAGAG
Organism: Oleiphilus sp. HI0117; assembly: GCF_001635235.1. NCBI lineage: Bacteria > Pseudomonadati > Pseudomonadota > Gammaproteobacteria > Oceanospirillales > Oleiphilaceae > Oleiphilus > Oleiphilus sp. HI0117. The sequence goes on from NZ_LWGA01000986.1 coordinate 2,922, forward strand.
TTGTTGTAGTCGGTAACGGCATGGTGGGTCATCACTTCGTTGACCAAATGATTGCATCCGAAATTGGAGCGCACATTACAGTACTAGGCGCCGAAACGCGACCAGCCTACGATCGGGTACATCTCTCTGAAGTGTTCTCTGGCAAAGAGCCAAAAGATCTAGCACTAACAACCCGCGAATTCTACAAAGATAATGGTGTTGATGCGATTTTTGGTGATGCCGTTACAGATATAGACCGTAAAAACAAAATTGTTATCACTGAAAGCGGGCGACGCTTCGATTATGACAAGCTAGTATTGGCAACTGGTTCTTATCCTTTTGTACCACCTATCAAAGGTTCTGAAAGCAAAGAATGCCTAACCTACAGAACAATTGATGACTTGGGTGAAATTAAATCACATGCCCAGACCTCAAAAATTGGTGTAGTTGTAGGTGGTGGTCTGCTTGGTCTTGAGTGTGCAAACGCACTTCAAAATCTAGGGCTTGAAACTCACGTTGTTGAGTTTGCTCCCGGCTTAATGGGTGTTCAGCTAGATGATGGCGGCAGCAAGATGCTTCGACGTAAGATCGAAGCGCTTGGTGTTCAAGTACATACCCAAAAAGCGACTACGCTTATCGATAACAAAGGTGATAACACAAAACTGCGAATGAACTTCGCAGATGACACGCATCTTGATACTGACATGATCGTATTTTCTGCAGGCATTCGCCCCTATGATCAGTTAGCACGTAAAACCGGGTTAGAAGTTGGTGAGCGTGGCGGTATCGTTGTCGATTACCACTGCCGAACCTCTGACTCGAACATTTTTGCTATAGGTGAATGTGCTCTATATGGCAACATGATCTACGGACTGGTTGCGCCCGGTTATAGAATGGCAGAAGTTGCTGTTCAGCAATTCTCCGACGACGACGAAAAACCTTCGTTTACTGGCTCAGACATGAGCACGAAGCTGAAGCTTCTGGGTGTTGACGTCGGCTCAATTGGCGATGCCCATGGTAAAACGCCCGGCTCAATCGCTTACGTCTACAGTAACGAAAACTCAGAGATCTATAAGCGAATCATCGTATCTGAAGACGGCAATACACTGTTAGGTGCAGTACTAGTTGGCGACTGTTCAGATTACGACACACTTCTTCAATACTACCTGAACGGTATCGAGCTTCCCGAAAACCCTGAAGGAATGATTCTACCGAATGTTGAAGGGGGTGGTCCTGCGCTAGGTGCTTCAGCACTACCAATGGAAGCAACAATCTGTTCATGCCTAAACGTTAGTAAAGGCGACATTATTAACGCTCTTGATTCCGGTTGTTGCAGCGTAGGTGATGTAAAAGGTGAAACCAAAGCAGCTAGCGGTTGTGGCGGTTGCGCAGCACTTCTTAAGGATGTTGTTGATACTGAGCTTGAAGCGCGCGGCGTTACGGTTGATAAAAGCATTTGTGAACACTTCCCTCATACGCGTGAAGAGCTATATCACTTAATTCGTGTCGGTAGTATCAAGTCATTTGGCGAACTGGTAGAAAAACACGGTACCGGCCTTGGTTGTGATATTTGTAAGCCTGCGGTAGCAAATATGCTTGCAGCTAGCTGGAATGATTACATTCTAGAAGAGCAACATACAGGCCTGCAGGATACCAACGATACCTTTCTTGCAAACATGCAAAAAGATGGCACCTATTCAGTTGTCCCACGTGTACCAGGTGGTGAGATTACGCCTGAGCAACTGATCGCTATCGGTCAAGTAGGCCAAAAGTACAAACTTTATACAAAGATTACGGGCGGGCAGCGTATAGACTTATTTGGCGCCAAACTTAATGACCTACCCACTATTTGGGGTGAATTAATTGCTGCAGGCCTTGAAACGGGTCACGCCTACGGTAAGTCCTTACGTACCGTTAAGTCGTGCGTCGGATCAACTTGGTGTCGTTACGGAGTTCAGGATAGCGTGGGTCAAGCAATCGATATCGAAAACCGATACAAAGGTTTGCGTACTCCGCACAAGCTAAAAATGGCAGTATCCGGCTGTACTCGTGAGTGTGCAGAAGCGCAAAGTAAAGATGTTGGCATCATTGCAACTGAAAACGGCTGGAACCTCTACCTTTGTGGAAACGGCGGCATGAAGCCACGACATGCTGATCTGTTTGCGACCGATATCAGTACCGAAACGCTAGTTAAATATATTGATCGCTTCTTGATGTTCTACATCAAAACAGCAGACCGCTTACAAAGAACATCTGTATGGATGGACAACCTTGAAGGCGGTATCGAATACCTTCGTGAGGTTATTATTGAAGACAGCCTTGGTATTGCAGCTGAACTTGAAGCTCAGATGCAAAGCGTTGTCGATACTTATCAGTGTGAATGGAAAACTACGGTCGAAGACGAAACAAAACTACGTCGCTTCCGTCAATTTGTTAACTCTGATAAAGAAGATAGTAACGTTGTTTTCGTTGAAGAGCGTGGTCAAGTAAGACCTGCTAGCGAAGACGAAAAATCAAAATTAATCGCTAAGTCAGCTTAATCCAGTACTCACAGATAGGAGAAAATCAAAATGGCACTTAATGAAGTTATCTGTACGAAGTACGATCTTGTAGAAAATTCAGGCGTATGCGCGCTAGTAAACGATGAGCAAGTTGCGATCTTCTACATACCGAGCAGCGAAGAAAAGATTTTCGCAATATCTAACTGGGACCCATGCGGTAAGGCAAATGTTCTTTCTCGCGGGATTGTTGGAGATTTAACCGGCAAGTACGTGGTTGCTTCTCCCCTATACAAACAGCACTTTGACCTTAAGACAGGCGAATGCCTTGAGGAAGAAGACAAATCTGTAACTGTTTACCCAGTTAAACTCGAAGGCGATTCGGTCTTGCTAGCCTAGGCAGCAAGCAAAAAAGTTCTATCAAGCGGGGTGTGTTGGCTGGACTCACGAGGTCGTAAAACAGTCTTCCCACCCCATACATTCTTTCCCTTGTATGTCGCAAGGTTTAGCCCCGAAAGGGGCTTCTTTTTTAACCCCCATCATAAACTTGCTGAAATCAGTGCAATCGTTCAATATGCGCTTTTAACCAAAGCCAACACTTACAAATAGCAGCTGTTTCAGACCTTAGATGCGCACACCTATATTCAATTACCCAATAAGCTGGCTCAAAGCTTTTCTGGCAAGCCTGGTTATTTTCTCCTGCTCTACAAAGGTGTGGAGCGAAAGCGCCAATATCGCGGTTGCCTCTAACTTTATCTCCACCGCCAAAGTTTTAATTAAAAACTTTGAGAGTGAAAGCAAGCACAAGATCCATGCCTCCTATGGATCGTCGGGTAAGTTGGTCGCACAAATTACTCACGGCGCTCCTTTCGAGCTATTCTTGTCGGCCGATCAAAAGTCACCACACTTCCTCAGCGCTAAGCACCTTACCCTACCAGAGTCACAGTTCACTTATGCGATCGGACGGCTGGCACTATGCGCTAACACCCCTATTTCTGACGCCAGTTTGTCAAATATACTAAAAGCGCCGCAGATTAAGAAAATAGCATTAGCTAATGCTAAGCTTGCCCCTTATGGACGCGCTGCCCAACAAGTATTAGAACAACTTGAAATAGACCAAACTGATCGTAACAAATGGATTCGCGGCGAGAATATTGCGCAAACTTTCCAGTTTCTGATCAGTGGTAACGTTAACCTAGCCTTTATTGCAAAAGCTCAAGCAAACTCTTCAGACAATATTCAGTCAGAAGCATGTATTTCTATTCCCTCTGAGCTATATGATCCGATAAAGCAGGATGCTATTCTACTAAGTCGAGCAAACAAGTCCCCTGCTGCCATTGCTTTCTATAACTATCTTAAACAAGGCAAAGCTAGGGAGATAATACAAGGCTTTTCGTATAACGTGCCCGACATCACTCTAGACAATCAGCACAATTAAGCAGCGATATGTTTTTTTCTGAAGCAGATTATTCAGCCATATTAGTCACATTAAAACTTGCTACAGTTGTTACGATCAGCTTATTAGTCATGTGCACGCCACTTGCGTGGTGGCTTGCCCGCACAAAATCTTGGCTAAAAGTACCTGTATCTGCCCTGGTCTCTCTACCCTTAATTTTACCCCCCACGGTACTAGGCTTTTACCTTTTGATCGCAATGGGACCAAACGGGTATATTGGTGAAATGACCCAGAGTCTGGGCATTGGCACGCTCCCCTTTACATTTTGGGGGCTTGTACTTGGCTCAATTATCTACTCGCTGCCCTTTGTTGTGCAACCAATACAGAATGCTATGGAAATGCTAGGTGATGATGCCATCGAAGCTGCCGCCACCCTTAGAGCCTCTCCAATTGATCGTTTTTTTACGGTAACCCTTCCCTTGTGTAAGCCAGGTTTTTTAACGGCCGCAGTTCTTGGTTTCGCGCATACTGTTGGCGAGTTTGGGCTTGTTTTGATGATTGGCGGAAACATTCAGGATGAGACGCGCGTTATTTCTGTTCAGATTTATGACCATGTAGAAGCGCTGGAATACTCCCAGGCCCACGGGTTAGCCGGCATTATGGTTATATTTTCCTTTATCGTGCTGCTTTGCTTATACAGTTTTAACAGAAGGCAAAATCTTTTTGGTGGACTGAAAAATGGAGTATAAGCCTACAATCGCGATCAACCTCCACTCCACACGCAGCCCGCGCAATGGCAAGCCCTTCGAGCTACAAATCAACACCACGCTTCCAGGGGACGGAATTAATGTAATCTTTGGGCATTCCGGCTCAGGGAAAACAAGCCTATTACGCTGCATCGCAGGCTTAGAGCACGCAAGCGGATCTCTAGTCATAAACGGAGCTGAATGGCAAAGCTCGACCTCTTTTTTGCCAACCCACAAGCGTCCAATTGGTTATGTATTCCAGGACGCCAAGTTATTCCCTCATTTAAGCGCAATAGGCAATCTAGAATATGCTATTAAGCGCGCCAGCAAAAGCAGCGCAAAGCGTATCAGTATCGAGCATGTTCTTTCAATTCTCGGAATCGAAGCTCTTCTAAACAAGAAGCCCGATGAATTATCAGGAGGAGAACGCCAGCGAGTTGCGATTGCCAGAGCTTTACTTGTTCAGCCTGAACTCTTATTAATGGATGAGCCATTAGCTTCTTTAGATAAAGCCAGAAAACTCGAAATCCTTCCCTACGTTCAAAAGATTCGATCAGAATTTCGTATACCAATTTTATACGTCACTCACTCGGTAAACGAAGTCGCTAAACTTGCTGACCACTTAGTAATACTTGAAAACGGAAAGCTTAGCACTCAAGGTAAGGTTTCAGATGTGCTTTCTAATCTAGAGACAGCCGACTATTTAGGAAATGAAACAGGTATTATCATCCAAGGGCGAGTTAACGAGCTAGATGAACAATGGAACCTCGCAGCCGTAGACTTTGAAGGCGAACGCATATGGATTCACAATAAGGGGCTAGCGCATGGCGCAGAACTTAGAGTGCGTATATTAGCAAAGGATGTCAGCATCACTTTAAGTCAATCGAAAAACAGTAGCATTCTTAATCTATTACCGGCAGTAATCGACGAAATAGATGAAAAAGATTCTTCTATGGCTTTAGTAAGTTTAAATATTGGTTGCAGCAAGTTAATTGCCCGAGTAACTCGAAAATCCGTTCACCAACTAAATTTAATTGCCGGACTAAAGGTATGGGCCCAAATCAAGTCCGTTGCAATAGTTGAATAGTCTCAGAAGCTTCATTTTACAGACCAACAAAAAGCATCAATTCGAAAACACCGGCGCGTATCTTAGTGTTTAGTAGAATCTAAATTTTGGGAAATTTTAGGGAAGTATTTGTGCTTGAGGGTTATGAAGTTGGCTCCCCGAGCTGGGCTCGAACCAGCGACAAACGGATTAACAGTCCGCTACTCTACCAACTGAGTTATCGGGGAACTTCATCAACGGCGCGAATATTATCGCCTTAACTGATGGTCGTCAACACTTTATTGTAAAGAAAATGCAGTATTTCTTAAAAGCGTGATTTTTGTATAAATAATCAACAAAATCTGGGGCTTACAGCAACTTTCTTACATTAGGGAGATTTTTAAAATCACTATCTCCGCTTACTAGGACGTCGAGCCTGCTTAACGCCTTTCTTAACCGCTTTAGTGTGTGCCCTGCTTTCTTTAGCGATTTCCTGACTAGTTTTCTGCCTATGCTTGATAGGAGGCAAGTTAACCAAATCTCGCAATTCGTTAATATCCTTAACCTTAAGCTCTTCCCAGGCGCCAACCTTTAAACGACTTGGCATAAATATACAGCCGTAGCGTACACGCTTAAGCCTGCTTACCTGAACTTCCTGAGACTCCCATAAGCGACGAACCTCTCGATTACGACCTTCCATGACAACAACGTGAAACCACTTATTGCGGCCCTCGCCACCGTATTCTTGAACGTCGGTAAACTTGGCAAGTCCGTCATCGAGTAACACACCTTGCTTAAGTCTTTCGAGCATCGCGCCATCGACTTCACCATGGATCCGAACTGCGTACTCGCGATCAACACCGTAAGATGGATGCATTAAGCGATTAGCTAATTCGCCATCGGTTGTCAAAATCAACAAACCGCTAGTATTAATATCCAGACGACCTACCGATATCCAGCGCTGCCCCTCAAGCTTCGGCAGGTTATCAAAGACGGTTGGTCGCCCTTCAGGGTCAGAATGTGTACAGACAACCCCTTCAGGCTTGGAATAAACAATAACCTTATATTCTTGTTCAGACCTTCTAGGCATTTTTACAAAACGATCATCTACATAAACTTTATCACTTGGTACAACCCGCAAGCCCAATGAAGCAACTTCACCATTTACCTTCACTCGGCCCTGGCTTATCCAGCGTTCTAGCTCGCGGCGAGAAGCAAGGCCGGCTTGCGCAAGAACCTTCTGTAGGCGCTCACCAACAGGAGCCGTGGCACTACTTTCAGCTTGTAAGCTTTCGTCAAGATCGCTTTCGCTGACAGGAGTTTGTTGTAGATCAGTATCTGACTTCTTGGTCATTAAAATGCTCATTAGGTGAAATTTATATGCTGCAACCATTGTAGGTCAGCAGAGGGTATTCGCCAATAAAAAACCAGGGCTGAGGAACTATTGCGTAGTCACTAAGCCCGGAACTTATTGCTTAGGAATTTTGCGTCAGGCTAACTTTTAAAATCTCTGCCTGAAGATCAGCATATTCATGAACTGCTGGAAATTGAGGAAACTCATCGATCACATTCTGAGGTGACTTAAACAGGATGCCTGCTTCAGCCTGCTTCAGCATAGTTGTGTCATTATAAGAGTCGCCTGCTGCAATTACACGATAGTTCAATAATTGGAAGGCTCTAACAGACTGACGCTTAGGGTCTTTCTGGCGAAGTATATAGTCGGTAATCTTTCCATCTTCAGCCACTTCAAGCTTATGACAGAATAGTGTTGGAAAGCCTAGCTTTGCCATTAGCGGCATTGCAAACTCATAAAACGTATCAGAAAGAATAATTACCTGAAAGCGAGTAGACAACCAGTCAATAAACTCTTTAGCACCTGGAAGCGGATCGAGTTCAGCGATAACAGCTTGAATCTCATTAAGACCATAACCGTTTTCTTCAAGGATACGAAGGCGCTGAGTCATCAATACGTCATAATCTGGTATATCACGAGTGGTCGCCTTAAGCTCTTCTATTCCGGTCTTTTCAGCAAATGCTATCCATATTTCAGGGATCAATACCCCTTCTAAATCAAGACAAACTAATTCCACGACGCACTCCGTCTTTATAATAAAGGTTAATATCTTTCGATAGTGAAAATTCGAAGCGCTATTCTAACTAAAAGCTAGCGCCTTGCATAATGTAAAATCTTCGTTAGAATCGAGCTCATATTGCTAATACCACATTAGTATTAAAACAAAGCATATACAGAGACCAAATAATGTCGATTGACTTTAACGACCCCGCCACAATTACCGATGAAGCCGTTCAGCAGCTAAATGATGAGCTTTCAAGTAAATCACCTCGCGAAATTCTAAAATTTGCGATGAACACCTTCGATAACATTGCAATTTCTTTCAGCGGCGCAGAAGATGTTGCCTTGATTGAGCTTTCTCATCGACTAACTGACGACCTTCAGGTTTTCTCGCTAGATACAGGCCGATTACATCCAGAAACTTACCGCTTTATTGAAAAGGTTCGCCAACACTATAACATCGACATTGAATTAATGACCCCCAATGCTGAGCGACTAGAGGCTTTTGTTAAGCAAAAAGGGCTATTCAGTTTTTTTGAAGACGGGCATAAAGAATGCTGTGGCATTCGTAAAGTAGAGCCTTTGAAAAGAAAGCTTGGTACCTTGAATGCGTGGGTTTCCGGCCAACGTAAAGATCAAAGCCCAAGCACTCGCTCTGAAGTTGCTGTTATTGAGATTGATCATGGCAACTCAAGCGACGAGCGTAAGTTAATCAAATTCAACCCACTTGCGAATTGGAGCTCTAAAGAAGTTTGGGATTACATTAGGCTTTCTGAAGTGCCTTACAATGAGCTGCATGAAAAAGGCTTCACCAGCATTGGCTGTGAGCCCTGTACCAAAGCAGTATTGCCTACCCAGCATGAGCGTGAAGGTCGCTGGTGGTGGGAGGAAGCAACTCAAAAAGAATGCGGCTTACACATTACCGAAAGTAAATAAGCCGTCGTCGATACAACAAGGCCGCGAATTAGCGGCCTTGTTTAACTAAAAGGAGCCTTGCTCTCTATAACGATTGCGCATACTTCTGCAAGCCTTTAGAGATCCCCTGCTCCAGGCCTTTCGAAATAATACTGGTAGTCAGTGGAATCTTAGACTCAAGCTCTATCGTGTAGTCTAGCGTTGTAGCGCCGCCTTCCTCACTAAATCTAAGCTCTCCTACATGGTTCTTAATGGGGCTTCCTTTAGTGATTTTGTATTGAATAAACTCATCTGGTTTAAACTCAGTAATCGTTTCTTCAAAGCCCGGTAAAATCCCGATCTTGATCTCTCTAACCGAACCCAAGCCGTTAGCACCATCAGCACCATCAACAACTCTAGACATATTGATACCACAAATCTTACCGAAAGTATTATGATCACTAAGTGTGGCAAATACCTCACTGACGGGCGCATTGAAAATTTGCTTCATTTTTATTGTATTAACAGACATGCATCACTTACCTTTTGGCGATTTAATAATAGACAGCGACACGATAAAGTCATCGTGACCCGTAGTCATTATATATAAATATTCCCGCCTTTAAAGCGAAAAGCGACTACTTAAGAAATTAAGCGTTAAAGGTAGTATCTGCGTTAAATCTTGTGGCTAAGCAGCTTGGCTTTTACTAGAATTAGCAAGCGGCATCACGAAACGACGACGCCTTTCAATATAACCGTAAATATGAGAACCCTATGTTTGACTACCAAGCCCCGAAAGACCTACTCCAATCCAAAGTCATTTTAGTTACCGGTGCGGGTGATGGAATCGGCAAGACAGCAGCACTTAGCTTTGCCAAGCATGGAGCAACTGTAATCCTATTAGGGCGAACCGTTTCAAAGCTAGAAAAAGTCTATGACGAAATCGAATCCAAGGGCTACCCAAAACCGGCAATCATTCCAATGAATTTGGAAGGCGCTGTAGAGAAAGACTATATTGACGTTGCTAACTCGATCGATGCTGAATTCACTCATATCGATGGTATTCTCCACAACGCGGCGCAGCTTGGATCCCTTACGAGTATTGAGCAATACGAAGTGTCCGTTTGGAACAAAATGATGCAGGTAAACGTTAATGCCCCTTTTATGCTGACAAAGACACTGTTACCACTACTTAGAAACTCCGAAGATGCCTCTATTATTTTCACCTCATCAAGCGTTGGCAGAAAAGGACGTGCATTTTGGGGGGCTTATTCTGTCAGTAAGTTTGCAAACGAAGGTTTAATGCAGGTACTAGCAGATGAGCTCGACGGCACGGATAAAACTATTAAAGTGAACAGCATCAACCCTGGCGCCACACGCACTAATATGCGAGCCGATGCTTACCCTGCTGAAAACCCCCATAATAACCCAAGCCCCGAACAAATCATGCCCGTTTACCTCTATCTTATGGGTAAGGACAGCGAAAAAGTAACGGGACAAGCTTTTGACGCTCAATCCAATGCAAGATCAAAGGAATAACACAGTGGGCCTATAATTCTTGGTAATCTATTGGTCACCTCACTTTTAGAGACGGCTGCTAAGCTAAAGGAACAGCAACAAAATAAGTAAGAGACAATAATGAAGTTCTTTCTTTCCAGCTTGTTACTACTAAGCAGCCTATCCTGCATTAGCTTTAGCACACATTCCTTTGAATTGGTTCCTCATAGCGCCACCTATAGCGCTAATATAAAAAAAGGAATCAAAATCAAAGGCAAGGCTGTTAGACATCTGAAGAAAATGGATGAAAACCGCTGGCACTATAGTTTTAATGTCCGCTCTTTTGTAGCCGATATAAACGAAAGCACCCAGTTTACTTTCGAAGATGGCCGCCTTTTACCACAAAGCTACAACTATAAACTTAGCCCCATGTTTGGCCGAGATAGAAAAGCCAAGGTCCATTTCGACTGGCAGGCAGATATGGTTAATGGTCGTAGCAAAGGCGCAGATTGGGAAATTACGGGTATACCCAGTAACACCTACGACCGCCTTAGCTATCAGTTGCAACTTCTACGAGAGCTAGACAGTCCCTCTCCTCGTCTGGATTTCCAAATAGCACATAAGAAAAAACTTAGACCCAGCACGTTCGTAAAAACCGGTGAAGAATTAATCACTACAAAGCTTGGTGAGGCCAAAGCGCTGGTCGTAAAAAAGGTTCGCGCAGATGACAGCAAACGCCAGACCTACCTATGGGTTTCAGAGAAATACCCTATGCTTCTTCTCAAAATGACACAGATAGAGAAAGATGGAGAAGAGTATGAAATACATCTAGAGACAGCTAACGTTAACGGCACAGAAGTCACCTTTAAATAGCCAAGAGCAAAGCGCATGAACTACGAGACAGCAAAACAGTACTTACTATCAAAACCTGAAGCCAGAGAAGACTACCCTTTTGGCCCAGATGTTATGGTTCCGAAAATTAAGGCTAAGATGTTTGCTACGCTTGGCGTTAATGACAACATTGCCCAAATGAACCTAAAGTGCGACCCGAATCAAGCAAACGAACTACGCGACCTTTTTGAAGCAGTAAAGCCCGGTTACCATATGAACAAGCTTCACTGGAATACTATAATTCTTGACGGGAGCATCCCGGTCGGTGAAATTGAACGAATGATCGACCACTCCTACAAACTTGTCGTAAAAAAGCTGAGAAAAGCCGAACGCCAAGCATTGGAACTGAGTTATGGAAAAGAAGCTTTGTATAAAGATTAGCGAAGACAGGCTAGTCAGTATTCTTACCAGCCAGCAAATTAATCATCATCCTGCATAGGAATTATATACTTCCCCGACTCGAGACCCGATATTCGCTCATTAATCATGGTTTGCTCGGCGCCTGATAAGGCAAGCGACTCATTATTGGGATAAAATCTGTACTCTTCTTTATCTCCGTCAAATTTTATTTTACCCAGAATTTGACCGCTATTACTTATGCAATCAAGCTCTTGCTGAATTGGCCAGAACAGCACCATTTATCACTCCCTCTTAAAACAATTCTATCTCCGAATAATAATCGCAGATAATACTTGCGCAAACAAAAGATTTAAGTAGTTAGGCAATTTGAACGCTTGCAAGCTTAGCAATTGGCGTTAACGTAAAATAGCAACAATCGCTGGATGATCTGAGTAGCTGCCGGTGGACACCGCGTAATCATCAAGACAGGTCAACCCACGATACAAAATATGGTCAACTAGAGACTTCTTGCGGTGCTTGGGTTTTGAGTGAGATTCTATACTGTCTTGCATTCTGCAACTACTGGCTGATAATAAGGAACCTTTAGCTCGTAACAACTTCAACACTGTAGAGTTCGCTGTATCGTTAAAATCCCCTAAAGCAATAACCTTCGCGACTTTAGTCGAGGAAAAATCGTTTGCTTCGCGTTCAACGGCTTTCGACAGCGCCAATGCCTGGCTTTCACGCTTTAAGCGCTTGCTCTTGCTATCATTTCGCTTCGATAGAAAATGAGAGCTTATAACTGCGACTTGCTCCCCGGAAGCATTATCTAAGTAGAAGCGTGCACCGACAACCTTACTCAGACACTTTTTCTTTTTGACACCATTGGTTTTTCCGCAAGGGAAGCCGTAGTTTGTTAAACTACCTTTGACTGGTTCCAAACGGCTGATTAAGGCAACATCTTGGCCCGTTGCCGTATCCCTTCCCTGTGTAAAATACGCTTTCCAGTCTTTGCCAAAACGGTTTGCCAAATCGATCGCAACGTACTTATTTTCAATTTCTGACACCGCTAGAATATCTATCCTATGCTCTCTAACAAGCTTCGCATAGAATGCCAGCTCAGTTAGGTAATCCTTCTTTGACATGTCTCGTATCGTCACTTTACTACCGTCAGCTTTACCGTCATAAGGGGTCCATAGCCATTCGGTATTTAAAGTCATTACGCGAAGCTCTGCGTTTAAGCCTGTACAACACAATATACAGACCCCCATAATCATAGATCGAATTACCATTAGGGTTTCACTCTTTTCTGCGAGCCTCCATCATAGCAAGAACCTATAGACCGTTACGACAAGGTTAC
>NZ_LWGA01000987.1:0-12731 GCF_001635235.1 Oleiphilus sp. HI0117
GGTAAAGTCATGAGTGTTGAGCAGTTTGAGTCTATTTCGTTATATGTTCTGGTCACTGCGCTAATTCTTTATATGGGATATATTGTTTGGGACTTGGCTAAACGCTCAAATGCCGGTAAATTCGGTACATTTATCCTGTTCTTTGCGCTTGGTTTGGGGGTATTTGGTTTTGTTGCGAAAACAGTTATTGTTGAGATGATGAATCTCTAACGGTGCGATTGCCTCGGTACGTTAACCAATTTAAGTTTTTTGTACTGATACCTGCCGTCCCCAAATGGATTCAGCCACTTCAATAAAGGCTTTTGCAGCGTTGCTCATACTCTTTTTTCTGAAACTCACGGCGCCAAGATTTCTGGTCAATTCCGATTCGGTGCCGTAGCTATTCGAAAGATCGATCGGTAATACTTTCAGCTCTTCATCAATCATCGTGTTTGGCAGCACGCTCCAACCCATGCCTACTCCGGCCATCATCTTCATGGTTTCTAGATAGTTCGTTGGAATGCTCGCGTTTAGCATTAATTTCGATTGATGAAACATAGCTTCGACGACGCGGTAAGTGAGCGTGGATCGTGAGGGCAGAATTGCGTTGTGCTTTGCAAGGTCAGGGGGTGTTACGCTTGTTAAGCTGGCAAGCTCATGATGTTGGCTACAAATAAAGCTCATAGGGTCGCTCCAAGAAAGGTGACATATATAGTCGTCACTTAATTGGTCCGGGATGGTAATAAAAGCAATATCAGCCTGATTATCTCCTAATATTGGGTAGGCGCTTTCGGAATCAAGAAAGTTAAGCTTAAGGTCTACTTCTGGATAGCGCTTGCTAAATTCTTTCAAGATTAACGGAAGTCGGTGTAGGCCTATATGATGACTGGCCACAATTCTTAACGCGCCTTCTACATTGTGAGATAAATTCTTGATTGCATGCTTTGCGTTATCAATTTCATGCAGGATGGACAGAGCGTGTGGATACAGCGCTTCGCCAGCCTCGGTTAACAGGAGGTCGCGCTGCAAACGCTCAATGAGTTTGCACGAAAGTTGACGTTCTAGTCCCTGAATTCTCTTTGTGATGGCGGGCTGAGTAAGTGATAGACGTTCGGCTGCTTTAGAAAATGAGCGCTCTTTGTAAACTGTCACAAATGCTAATAAAGAATCTATATCCATTTTGTACCTTTCCTTAACAGGTATTCCAAATTGGAATCAATAATATAACAAATATGAATTTGTTTTATTTGATCTGGGATAATATTATTAGTGCACGCTTGATATCAAGTATCAGGCATCAAATTTTAGGCCTTAAGCAACACTGGAGTACGTTATGGCTGGTAGAACGCTATATGACAAATTGTGGGATTCCCACTTGGTTAAGCAGCGTGAAGATGGTTCTTCACTAATCTATATCGATAGACAACTTCTGCACGAAGTAACGTCACCGCAGGCTTTTGAAGGCTTACGTCTGGCTGGTCGTCCTTTATGGCGAACTGATGCTAATATCGCGACACCTGATCATAACGTCCCGACAACTGACAGAACTGGCGGAATTGAATCTATTACCGATGAAGTTTCACGTATCCAGGTACAAACCTTGGATGACAACTGCGAAGCTTTCGACGTGCTTGAATTCAAAATGTTAGACAAGCGCCAGGGCATTGTGCACGTAATAGGCCCAGAGCAGGGCGCTACCTTGCCGGGCATGACGGTTGTTTGTGGTGATTCCCATACCTCTACCCATGGCGCATTCGGTGCCTTGGCTCACGGTATTGGCACCTCTGAAGTTGAGCATGTTATGGCCTCCCAGACCCTTGTTCAGAAGAAGATGAAGAACATGCTTGTACGTGTGAACGGTTCAGTTGGCGAAGGTATCACAGGTAAAGATATCGTTTTGGCTATTATTGGCAAAATTGGTACGGCTGGCGGTACAGGTTGCGCAATTGAGTTTGCAGGTAAAGCAATTGAAGAGCTGTCTATGGAAGGGCGAATGACCGTGTGCAACATGGCTATCGAAGCTGGTGCACGTGTAGGTGTTATCGCAGTAGATCAAACGACCGTCGATTACGTAAAAGGCCGTTCATTCGCGCCAAAAGGCGAGATGTGGGACGCCGCAGTCGAAAACTGGAAAGACTTGCACAGTGATGACGATGCTGTCTTTGATCAGGTTGTCGAGCTAGAGGGCTCTGAAATCAAACCTCAAGTTACCTGGGGAACCTCTCCTGAAATGGTGCTTCCGGTAGATAACAATGTGCCTAACCCTGACAACGCTAGTGATGCAGTTGAGAAAGAGGGCATCGAGAAAGCGCTTAAGTACATGGGCTTGGAAGCAGATATGCCTATTACTGACATTAAGCTGGACAGAGTATTTATTGGTTCTTGTACTAACTCAAGAATTGAAGATATTAGAGCGGCAGCAGAAGTGGTCAAGGGGCGCAAGGTTGCAGACTCTTTAACGCAGGCGCTGATTGTTCCAGGCTCTGGCTTGGTCAAGGAGCAAGCTGAGCAAGAAGGGCTGGATAAGATTTTCTTAGAAGCCGGTTTTGAATGGCGTGAACCGGGTTGCTCAATGTGCTTGGCAATGAATGCAGACAAGTTGGGTGAAGGCGAGCATTGCGCTTCAACTTCAAACCGTAATTTCGAAGGTCGCCAAGGCTTTGGTGGTCGTACGCATTTGGTTAGCCCTGCCATGGCCGCTGCGGCTGCCATAGCCGGTCACTTTGTTGATGTACGTGAATTTATTAAGGGGTAAAAGCGATGAAAAAGTTTACACAAGTTAAAGGTATCGTTGCTCCGATTGATCGTGCCAATGTCGATACCGATATGATTATGCCAAAGCAGTTCCTTAAGTCGATCAAGCGCACGGGCTTTGGTATTAACTTATTTGATGAGTTGCGCTATTTGGATGAAGGCTATCCTGGGCAAGACTGTTCAAAGCGCCCATTGAATATGGACTTTTCGCTTAACCAGGCGCGCTATCAGGGGTCAAATATTCTTATTGCACGTCAAAACTTTGGTTGTGGTTCATCTCGTGAACATGCGCCTTGGGCGCTTGATGATTATGGCTTTCGTGCTGTTATCGCGCCGAGCTTTGCGGATATTTTCTTCAACAACTGCTTCAAGAACGGTATTTTACCGATCGTTCTGAGTGAAGAAGATGTTGACGTAATCTTCAACGAATTATTCGCAAACGAAGGTTATGAACTAAGTATTGATTTAGAGCAACAAACCGTGACTTCACCGAGTGGTAAAGTATACAGCTTCGAAGTCGATGACTTCCGTAAGCACTGTTTGTTAAACGGTTTGGATGATATTGGCGTAACGCTAGAAAACGTCGAAGCAATCAAGGCTTATGAAGAGAAAAGAAAAGCTGAAGCACCTTGGTTATTTGTAGATTTTGAGCGATAAAACAGACTTATTGGATTATTTAAAAGAGTTTTCAAGATGAAAAAATTAGGACTTGTTGGTTGGCGAGGCATGGTAGGCTCCGTGCTAATGCAGCGCATGAAAGAAGAAAACGACTTCTCATTGGTTGAGCCTATTTTCTTCACAACCTCACAGGCTGGCCAAGATGCGCCAGATGTTGGTCAAAGTGAGAAAAAGCTTAAGAGCGCAACCGACATTGCTGAATTATCAGCAATGGATGTCATCATTACTTGTCAGGGTGGTGATTATACCAAAGAGGTATTTCAGCCACTGAGAGACTCAGGCTGGGACGGCTACTGGATTGACGCAGCTTCTGCGCTTCGTATGGATGATCAAGCGATTATCGTGCTCGATCCTGTTAACCGTGACGTGATCGATAAAGGCCTGGCATCAGGCGTTAAGAACTACGTTGGCGGAAACTGTACGGTCAGCTTAATGCTGATTGCGCTAGGTGGTTTGTTTGCTGAAGACTTGATTGAGTGGGTTTCACCCATGACTTATCAAGCAGCTTCAGGTTCTGGTGCCAAGCATATGCGTGAACTAATCTCGCAGATGGGTGATATTCATAATACTGTAATTAATCCACTATCAGACCCTGCAAGCGCAATCCTTGATATCGACAAAGCGGTCGCTGAAAGGCTGCGTTCTGATGAGTTTCCAAAAGACCAATTCGGTGTGCCGCTTGCGGGTAGCCTGATTCCTTGGATCGATACCCAGCTACCTTCAGGGCAAAGCAGGGAGGAGTGGAAAGCTGGCGCCGAGACAAACAAAATACTAGGCATTGAAGACACACCGATCCCTATTGACGGCCTGTGCGTGCGTATTGGCGCAATGCGTTGTCATAGCCAGGCCTTAACGATCAAGCTGAAGAAAGATATTTCAGTGGAAGAGATTGAGCAAAAATTAGCGAAGGCGAACGACTGGGTTAAGGTTATTCCGAATGATCGTGAGCAAACGATTAATGAGCTTACACCTACTGAAGTAACTGGTACGCTAAGCATTCCTGTTGGTCGTATTCGTAAGCTTACAATGGGGCCGGAGTATATTTCAGCGTTTACTGTAGGTGATCAGCTACTATGGGGTGCTGCTGAACCTCTAAGAAGAATGTTACGCATCTTGTTAGAACAGTAGTTAGCTCTGATTGAGCCATATTTTCAGTTTTACATAAACAATATGGCTCAATTCTTCCTCCCTTCTTGTACTACCTCTCATACTTCACGTTTTTACCGCTCAAGTATCCATCAAATCATTTCAAGCTGGCGAAACCCACACATATAGTCTATTTCTTATTGTCTAGATTTCTTTACTCTCTTGATCTGACGAATAGGATATTCTCGATGAAATTTGAAAAATACTTAACTGTGCTAGCACGTAATGACGGTTCTGATTTGTATTTAAGTACCGGCGCGCCGCCTTGCGCAAAGTTTCACGGAAAGTTAAAACCGCTAGAGCAAGAGCCTTTACAGCCTGGGGTAATACAAGATATTGCATATAGCGTGATGGATAGCGAACAAACAAAGGAATTTGAGCAAGAGCTAGAAATGAACCTAGCCTATACAATTTCCGGTGTTGGTCGCTTCCGTATCAATATATTCAAACAGCGAAACGAGATTTCAATCGTTGCACGTAATATCGTCACAGAGATTCCAAAGGCTGATGACCTGGGTTTACCGCAAGTATTAAAAGAGGTCGTAATGGCTAAACGTGGCCTAGTGTTATTTGTTGGTGGTACAGGTTCGGGCAAATCTACCTCTCTCGCAGCACTCATAGATCACCGTAACTCGAACGCAGGTGGTCACATTATCACTATCGAGGACCCTGTAGAGTTCGTCCATAAACATAAGAAGAGTGTAATAAACCAACGTGAAGTCGGGGTTGATACCCGAAGCTATAGAGCCGCGCTTAAGAATACTCTGCGTCAGGCGCCGGATGTTATTCTAATTGGTGAGATCAGGGACAGAGAGACGATGGAGCACGCGCTAGCCTTTGCTGAAACTGGCCATCTCTGTATTTCTACGCTCCACGCTAACAACGCAAACCAGGCGCTCGACCGAATTATCAACTTCTTCCCTGAAGACCGACGTATTCAGCTACTCAATGATTTAGCACTGAATATGCGTGCATTTATTTCTCAACGTCTAATACCAACAGTAGATGGAAAGCGTGCGGCGGCCATTGAGATTCTCTTAGGAACGCCAACTATCAGCGAATTAATCTTGCGTGGAGAGATTGAAGGCATAAAGGAAATTATGGAAAAATCCCAAGGTTTAGGGATGCAAACATTCGATACCGCTTTATTCAATCTACACAAAGCAGGCAAAATATCTCTTGAAGAAGCTATTAAGAACGCTGACTCTGCTAATAACCTTCGCTTGAAGATCAAGCTAAATGACTCGAATGGTGGAGAAGGGGATTCAAGTGAACCGTCTAAAGACACCATGGTCACGTCCAGCGGTTTGGAATTAAGCCTTGAAGAAATTAAGAAGGACGAACCCGAGGATGATTTTCCTTCGCCTTCATTTTAATGGTCCGAACTCGGCCTATAGTTTTAAAATAGCGTTTAGGCCCAGCGTGACAGGGTTGCTTAGGCATGAATGTCCGCATTTAATACTCAGACAACTCTAATAGGGTGCGCCATGCGCACCGCTGAACCCTGTGGCTCAAACAAACATAAATTGAGGTAACCCCCTAACCAGTAAGCAGAGCCTTCCACGGCTCGCAAGCGGGCTAGCACGGAGCAGAGTCATACTGATGGTGGAACCTTCTGGCAGCGAAGGGCATAATCTTCGCCGGTGCGCGCGGCGCACCCTATCAAGATAGAGATTATTCAGCCAAACCTGCATGTGGTGGACTAACGAAAAGAACACAGAGTGCTACCTTTCTCGAAGCCTGCTATCTTCACCTTCCTGCCTCTGACATAAGCCCAAGTTTATACTAGCAGTCACGACATTGCGGACATGGATATGAGTGAATGTTACTCTGACCCCAATATTTATGACCCCAATATTTAGAATGATGTTTAGGCTATTTTTACCTGATTGAGCTCATCGCAAAGTAAAAGCCCAGGCACGTTTTTAGACGACATGGCGAAAGGGGCGGGTTATAGTTCCTACTCTCCTAAGTACATATCTGTAATAACTAATCTTTATTATTGCTGATGCTTCGTTTGATAGCTTTCCACACGGTTTCGGCCATTTCGTTTTGCAGAATAAAGCGCATTATCTGCATTTTCCAAGAGATGCTTAGCTGTATCTGTTTTTTCAGGTATCGTAGAATAAACACCGATACTTACGGTGACAGCTTGATCAAAACCCTCAGCTTCAATGACATACTGATCGATACGTTTTCGAATTCGCTCAGCGACAACGATTCCTCCCTCTAGCCCCGTTTGAGGTAACACGATGCAAAACTCTTCTCCGCCATATCGAGCGGCTAGGTCGGTAGGAAAGCGCAATTGTGTTGAGAGCTCAGAAGCAACGGCCTGTATGCAAATATCACCAACCAAATGGCCAAAGTTGTCGTTTACAGCTTTAAAATGATCGATATCAATGAGTAGTATTGAAACGGGGTGCTGGTATCGTCTTGCTCGGATGATCTCCTGATCGACATATTGATCAAGATAACGGCGATTCTTAATGCCGGTTAGTTGGTCAGTGTCGCTAAGCTCTTTTAGGCGTTGATTCGCTATTTCCAGCTCCTTGGTTCGTGCTGCGACATTTTCTTCTAATTCATCGTTCGCTTGTTTTTGAACTGCTAAAGCGTGCTCCTGAGCTTCAATCCTTCCAGAGCGTTCATGATTGATTCGCTGAGCAAGAGCAAAAGAAAGTAACATTGCTTCTAGCAAAGAACCGAGCTGAACTGATTGGTCAGTGATAATGTTTCTGGGAATGATTTGGAACTTACTGAGTGCTAATAAAATTCCACCGACTAACAGCCCTGTCCAGGATATGACATACAAACCAGCGGACTTTTGACCCACGTACCAAGCATATACGCCAACTGACAGTGCCCATAAGCAGCTAAAGGCAGCATAGGGTATAAGAAAAACAATTGAATAATTGTAGGGAAACCATAGGTAACAGAGCATAGCTGCCAAACAAATAGCCGACAAAACATTTGCCTGTAGGGACAGCTGGTTTTTTAGTTCGCTAAGTTTTAGGAAGTACTTAGCAAAAAGTACTGCGAAAAGTAGAACGCCATTCAGGAATATGAGCGTGGACGTATCGTTCCAGGAAGTGCTTTCCGGCCACAAATATTGAAAAGACCAACCGTTCAAACTGGCCAAGAACATTAACATGCTACAAATATAGCTGACATAAATTAGGTACACTTTGTCTCGAAGGGTCAGATATACCAAGAGGTTGTAGATGGCGATTACTAGTATGCCTCCCATATACACGCCATGAACGAGATTGGTTGCGCTATCTGCTTGTCGGTGAGCTTCAGGGCGCCATAACTTAATGGGGACTTGCAGTGAACTTGAGGATTTGGCTCTAACGTAAACCCTTATGTTTTGTGACGAAGGCAGGTCAAGGGGGAGTATAAATAAGCGGTGCTTAAGTGGGCGCTCCGAAAAACTAAGTTTGTCTCCCATAAAGTGTTTGTCGATTATTTGATTTTTTGCAACTAGATAGACATCTAGATAATCGAGAACAGGGTAATCAAATTCTAGGTAAAACTGGCTGTCGCTTCCAATATTTATTACGTCAAATTTAAGCCACCAGTCTGAATTACTATACCCCCGGTTAAATATTTGCTGGGTACTGGTTTGCCATCGGGGTTCGTTACTCAATATTGATTCGATAGTCTGCTCAGCGTTAGGTGCTTCTATGTACTGGATGCCTTGCCCAATAGGGGTATGTGAACTGGAAGTTGTTCCAACTTCAAAAGTAGCGTGAGATGCACTACATAAACCCAATAAAAAGAGAGTGGTGAGAAGTAACAGTACTGAATTTGATGGCAGGCACTTAGACATAAGATAAATATAGTCTGGGTGTCCATATTTAACAACCTGGATAGCTATTTTTTAATAGCGGATAATGCGTTTGTCGAACGAATTGATTATTTAATCTTCCTCTCACTGACTTATAAGTGACGATGGCAGGCTGTTAGATAAGTAGCGATTTTTACAGTTGATCGTTGCTTACTAGCACGATAAGGGAATAAATGAATACTGCATATAAATGATTGCCTCATTGCTTAAATAAGGCAATCAGTTCTATCAACTACATGTTATTTTGCTTCTTGAACTCTGTAATCAATTCAAGCGGCTTGTGCTTTTTGTTTGTCTTGTTTAGCACATAGACAACAGTCTCGCCTTTTGGTCCTGAACCGATTTCTGTGAAACGATAAGGTGCTTCGCCTACTTTTCGAACGCTATTCATATCTTCTAGTGTGCTGAAGACGTAGATTCGGCCTTCCATGCGCATTTCACCATAGAATGGCTGGGCTGGCGCTACAGTGCCTTCAATCAGATCAATACTTGGAATACCTGAACGCTTCTTCTTATCTTCGCCTGTCAAAGCAAACTTTAGGGTTTCGCCTTTAGGGCCTGCACCGATGCGTGCAACCATGTAAGCAGTATGCCCAGTCTTAAGGAAAGATTGGTATAAGGCTTTATCATAGAAAAAGTAAATACGGCCATCGTGGTGTACTTCATATAATGCCGGTACCTTTACTGACATCTTTGTTTGCGTTTGCATTGTTTCAGACGCTGAAGTAGCTTCTTTTGTATCCGTGCTTGCGCACGCAGCTACACCAAGAGCCATAACCGTTGATAAGCCAAGTATACGTAGTTTCTGTGCGATCATTGCTTGATTCCCGTTTTGTGTGTGATACGACCAATACAGGATATTAAGTTTTTATGACAGGAATGTTACAGGAAATGGGAAACCCTAATCATTGCTTGTTTTACGCCACCAGTTCTCAACACCAAGCTTATAGGGCGGCTGAGTGCTTGGACGAGCAAATCGATCCCAATAGGCAAGACGGTGGTAGTTTAGGTGCCAGTTTGGAATGCTATAGTGTCTCCATAAGAGTACTCGGTCTAGCGCATTCATTGCGACTATCAGTTCTGCGCGGGTCCTGGCTCGCAATACATGGCCAAGCAGGTCGTCAACGACAGGGTCATTGATACCCGCATAATTTTGGCTGCCCTCGATATTAACCGTATCGGAATGAAAGTAGTCTCGTTGCTCGTAACTGGGGGCCTGACCCTGAGACAAAGAAACAGTCGTCATATCGTAATCAAATTGATCTAACCGTACTTTGTATTGAGCTGTATCGATTAGCCGTGGCTCTGCAGTAATACCGATTTTTTGTAAGTTCTTCACAAAAGGTAGAATAACGCGCTGGATTCCAGCCTGACGAATGAGTATTTCGAAGCTAAATACTTTTCCGCTGTTTGCATGCCTTAATTCACCATCCTTTAAAATCCAGCCAGCTTGTTTTAAAAGATTGAGTGCTCTGCGTTGTACTGTACGAATATTTCCATTGCCTTTAGTTTTGGGTAGGGAAAAGGCAGACTCAAATAGGGAAACAGGCAAATTTTTCTTATGAGGCAATAGTAGTTCAAGCTCCTCTTCACTAGGGAGGCCAGTAGCTTTGAATGCTGAATTAGGGTAGTAGCTTTGGTTTCGCTTATAAGCGCCATTAAAAAGGGCTTTGTTCGTCCACTCAAAGTCAAACATTAAGCTCAGTGCTTCTCTGACTTTTGGATCGGAAAATATCTTACGGCGGTTGTTAAAGAAAAAAGCCTGAGTGGTGCTGGGAATATCATGTTTAATTTCCGCTTTAATGACCTTACCTTCATTCAAGGCAGGGAAGTCGTAGGCCTTAGCCCAGTTTTTTGCGGTATAGTCGAAAAACAGATCAAAGCTATCAGACTTAAAGCCCTCAAATGCCACTGACTGATCGCGGTAAAAATCTATCACTACGGTATCGAAATTATATCTACCTTTATAGATATTTAATTCACCCTTAGGCAACTTAGTAAACCAAGCGTCTTTTACACGCTCTAACTTGATTGACTGGCCAACCTTTACGTCACCGACTCTATAAGGCCCGCTTAACAGTGGAATGGTTTGGGAGCTGCGTTCGAAATCTTTATCCACCCAGAAGTGCGCGGGTAATATCGGCATTTCGCCAAATCGTAAGATATTTGCAGCTTGGTCGGCCTGATCGAACTCAACGCGCACTGTATCGGCGTCAATCGCTTTGACTTTGGTAACGGCGCGAAGGCTTTGTTTGAAACGCGGGTGCCCGATTTCTGTAAGGGTAGTATATGAAAACACAACATCTTCAGCGTCGACCGGGTGCCCGTCATGGAAGTGTGCTTCTGGCTGGATATCAAACTCGACCCAAGCATAATTCTGGGGGTAACGGATTTTAGCGGCCAACAGGGCATAGGCACTTTGTGGTTCATCGCCTGATGGTGAGTAGCTTCCGGTTCCTGCTAATAAAGTTTCATTTAGCTCTGTAAACCCATACATAAACATTCCCGGAGAATTGAAGGGGCTGGTTCCTTTTAAAATGTAAGGGTTTAGAGAATCAAAAGAACCGAAACCCATTAGACGCAGGTTCCCACCTTTGGCGGCGTTAGGATTGACATGGTCAAAATGAGAAAAGTCCTGCGGGTATTTAAGGTCGCCGTACAAAGCAAAGCCATGTGACTCGGTAATAATTTCGGCAGCAAGCGCCTTACCAGTAAAAAAGTGTAAAAACGCTATGATTAAAATAGTCTTATATTGAGGCGTAGAAAGCACGGTTAAAGCCTTAATGAAGAAACGATAAATTAACCTATTCCTATAAAAGAAATAGGCGCGCAGGCATAAGAGTTTATCTAAGGGAAAGGGCTTACAACAGTAGTAAGCTAATTTTTTTGTACTTACTTAAGAAAGAAGCTCAATAATACTCGAGAAGTCTTTTAATCCATCGCCTGAAGCTTGTTTTTTTTGATACATTTCATAGGCTGCATTACCGAGTGGCGTGTTACTTCCAGTACTTTGTGCGTTTAAGGCCGCCAAACCAAGATCTTTTGTCATTAGGTCGACCATAAAACCAGGCTGATAGTTATTCGATGCAGGGCTGGTCTCCATGACGCCAGGATAAGGGTTATACTTTTCTAAACTCCAGTTCTTTCCTGAGCTTGCGAGCATTATTTCAGAAAGTACTTTAGCATCCAAACCGTTATTTTCACCTAATTTCAATGCTTCACTAGTGCCAATCATATGAATAGCAAGGAGCATGTTATTACACATTTTAGCGACTTGCCCGGCTCCGTCAGTCCCTGCCAAAAATATATTGCTCCCCATGGCGCTAAGAACAGGTTTTGCTTTATCAAAATTGGTTTCTGAACCTCCACACATAAATGTCAGTGTTCCTGCGGCGGCGGCTGCGACGCCACCTGAAACAGGAGCATCAAGCATTGAAATACCTTTATCTTTTGCTGCGTTATGTACGCTAATAGCAGACTCCGCTTCGATCGTTGAGCAATCAATCACTAAGGTTTCTTTATCAATGATTGATAATAGCTTTTCGCCTTCAAGATAAAGCCCTAACACATGCCTACCTGCAGGCAGCATGGATATAAGGATAGTAGCGTCTTTGCACGCTTGTGATGCCGAGCTTGCGACATGCGCACCGAGTTGCTTCATCTCTTCTAGTGGAGTCTTGGCTAAATCATATACCCGCAGGTTGTAACCCGCTTTTACAAGATTTTTTGCCATGGGAAGTCCCATGTTCCCCAGACCTATAAACGCGATCGTTGTCATTATTATTTTCCCAATCTTGGAAGGGGCAGAATAGCCCCCTTTGTTATTTATAAGAAGCTTTGCTTAAGCCAGTAGCCCATCTAAAGGGTTTTTATCCCAAGGCCTACTAAATAAAGACTCAATAACGGAACTTGGGATATGGGTATAGTGCGCGTATTCCCACTTAGGTGTTTTGTCTTTATCTATTAATAGCGCACGAACGCCCTCCGCAAAATCGGGATGACGGATCATGTTGGTCGCTAAAACCAGCTCGCTTGTAAAAGCGTTTTGTAAATCAGTATAACGATGGCGTTTTAACTGCTCATAAATCGCAACAAGAGATAACGGGGAGCCAGCAAGTAAAGTTTGCTTAGATTTGTTGAGAAAAGTGTTACTTTCATCAAAAGCTACGATTGCATCCGTAATTGAACATAAAGAGTTATGCTGGCACGCCTGCTCAAGCACTTGTAGGTTTAGCTTTATTTGCGAACTTTGAAGTTGTTTGCTTGTAAGCTCTAGTGCCTTTATAGCTTCTGTTACCAAGAGGTGGTTGTTATCATTTTCTTCTGAAAA
>NZ_LWGA01000988.1:0-4336 GCF_001635235.1 Oleiphilus sp. HI0117
TCGCGTTAGCAACCCACGAATACCAGCATGATCACCGTCGAAATTACTTGCTTCATCTGATGCGTTGACGCTTCCCTAACGGGAAGAATGTTAATTAAAAAGAAAGGCTCTGGCCGAGGTTCCGGCAGGATTTTGTGCGGGCCTCTTGACGTGGGGAGTCATACCAACGCCTTTAGCTGCGGCGAGCGATAGCGAGTCCAGCCCCGGGGCCTTTTCCGGGGCGAGGCAGGCTAAACTTGTTAGCTGATTTAATTTTCGGACCAATCCCATTTTACTATTTTGGATTGATACCCTGTACCAATGGTACTGCAGCTTTTAGCTAAGACTTGTTTATTTTTTATTGACCATACATGTTCTTGGCAAGGAGGCAAAAACATCAGCTCTATTACTCCATAACCCGCCCAACTAATTAAGCCAGTAGCTGCTGCACTTAAAGCGATACCAGAACCCAAAGCTTTTTCGCCCCATAGATTTTCCGTACTTTGGGGCTCTCCCCAAAGGCTTTTAGCATCATCTAATGGAATGCTAATTCGTGGTTCAGAGAATAAACCATCCTGAGGTTGTAACTCGATATGCTGACTTTGTAGTTCACTTAAACTTTTGCCGTAATCGTAATCTCCAATTTCGGTCTTTACCATTGAACTACAACCTGACAATAAGGCTAAAACTGCAATAACAAATATGTGCTTCAATTTAACTCCTTTTTTACAGCTAACGCCTTTAGCTGCGGCGAGCGATAGCGAGTCCAGCCCCGGGGATTTTTCCGGGGCGAGGCAGGCTAAACTTGTTAGGCTTTTTTATTCGCATATTTCTCGGCTACTTTTTCAGATAATTCAAGAATGGTATTGGAAGCACTCTGATAGGTATAAGGTCCATCCGGGCGATAATATTTTGCTTCTCTTGAGCTAATGGTCCAGTAGATTTTTTTAATGCCCAAAGTTGAACATAGATTCTGCATGGTAAGCTCAAGTTTCTTTCCTTGTGGAACATTTGTTCTGGCAGTTGTTGTGCCAAAATAACCTGTCCCAGTATCTCTTACTATCTCGACTTTCATAGCATCTCCATGAGCCTAACGCCGCAATAAAGGGCGAGCGGCGCGCAGCAGAGCGAGTCCAGCCCACGGGCCCTTTCGTGGGCGATCTTTGATTGCCTGGTTATATTTCATTTGCTACGAGATTAGATTTAACCTTGCCAGAAATTACCAATTTATAAAATACAAACTCAGCGACTAAGCCTGAAAATATTGCCGCTGCAACTGCTATACCCCCGCTAGCAGTTGCCTTTGCTACAGCAGCTAAAACTAAAAACGCTAATGGTAAAGTAATAACAACAGCTATAAGAGCGTGAAAACCATTTATGCGTATTATTTCTTTACAGCCACTGCATTTGATACGCATGGGGTTTGATGACTTTAGCAGATTCATAAAGCCAAACTTTTTGGAGCAAGATGGGCAATTACTCACTATTAGTTTCCTTGTATATTGAACAGTGACAGTGTTTAAAAAATATAACGCCGCGTTAACCGGAGGAGTAATGATGGCAGTTTTTGTGCGTATTTTTGCACAAAAGGTGTCAGCATTACGGAGTCCGTGTTGAACGCCTGGTTAAGTGTTTCCATGTACAAACAAGCTGTACCCACCGCCCCTAATTTCATGGCCACCCAAAAAAACAGTTGCACCAGACTTTTTCTATTTCGGCGGTTTTAATAGAGAATATTTAAGTAGCAAATGATCTAATTTGCCAGAACTCTTAAGTTCTTTTAAACCCTTTGATAGAATATTTGCATAAAGTTTTGCGTTACGTTTTTTCGGAGAAAAAGCGATATATATGTCTTCTTTTGAAGCAACCCCTGCTGATTTGATATCTTCATACGAATTAAGGCCTGTCAAATAGTTTAGCACTATATTAGATTCCTCTACGAAAGCATCAATCCTATCTATTTTAAGTAATTCAACTAGACGGCTAAAAGCATCATCACCATGAAGAATAGTTAAACGTGCGATATTCGCTTGGTTTGGCTCAATATATTCCTTAAGAAGGCTGCCATAAGAGTAATTCTTTATAGCACCAAGGTTGATATTCTGTAATGACTTAAACCCACTAAAACGCCAATCAGATGTGTTTTTCACATAGAAAACATGTTCAATGCTATACAAAGGTTCATCTGGAAAAATGAAATCAGGTGTTTCATCTCTACCCGTACCAATAATTCCATCATAGTCACCATTACGGACAGTCAAAATTGAACGAATCCAGGGCCTAACGATATAATTTATCTTATACCCCTCCTGCGAAAAGGAATAATTTGCAATCTCTACCAAAAGGCCAGGTCTCTCTGTGCCAGGAACACAGTTATAGGGGCACCATTGATCTGCAACTAAGGTAATTTCCTTTGCTTGATCACTAGTTGATGACGCATAGCTAATGGACACGACTGGAATAAAAAGCAGAAGCATTCTAAAAATACGCAGTTTCATATCCTTTCCCCCTTATTCATAGCAAGCTATTCACGATAGTCTCATACTAAACTTACCCGATAGCCATAGTGTAGACCACATTAAATTCTCTACAGCAAGCCAGCTACTTACGAAAAGTAACAAATACTTTAAGAGACAACCAGACAACCAGACAACCACTCGGACACTTAACGCCTTTAGCAGCGGCCGAGCGCAGCGAGGTCCAGCCCCAGCGTCTTTTTGCTGGGGCGATGCTGGCTAAACTTGTTAGAACTTTACTACGCATAAAGTAGAAATAATACAAAGCCAACCCCTGAAACTAAGGCCAATAAAAAGACACAGTGAAATATAAAATTAGCTAGCCGCCACCTGACATTAAAGCCTTGTCGATAATTGGTGGTAAGCGCATAAAATATTGAGCCTACGCACAAGATTGATACTAACAATAAAGCTACATGCTGAGTTAAAGCAAAATAACAGCTAATTAACCCTATGAGAAAGCCGTATGTTGCTAAAGATGAAGCTTTCGTTGTACCCCAAAATTCTTTTTTTTCTATATCCATTTTAGGTTGATCTACAATCTGATTAAAAAGTTCTAACGCTTTTATAAACGGCGCACGGCTCTATCGTGCGTCCAACGCAGGCCACGTTTCTTTGTGGCCGGAGTGATGTTTGATGAACTGGTTAGATGTTTTAGAACTCCCAACTACACCAAACACCACGTTAAAACCAAAGTGCTTGCCCAGAGACAAAAACACCGCAGATGGCGACTTTACCGGATTCCCTAGGAACACACCATTGACGAAGCCTCTACAAATTAAAATGTGCTTGAGAAGCTTAAACAGTAGAGCGGAACAGTGGGAAAACGTGCCACCTACCCTAAAACTTTAAACGGAGGAATACATGATAAGAAACGAGCATTCCCTGCCGAATATTGAGCCCTAAACCTTAAGAGCCAAAAAACATTTAACGCCTTGGTGACATGCGCCGCCAGGCGTCATGTTGACCAACTTGTTATGTGTTCCCCAGGGTCTCGCGACGCCAATTCGTCAACACTTTCCTTTGAAAGAATAATATTCCCAAAATAGGCTGCGTCGCAATGATTGCCCCATTCCATATAGTAAACCAAATGGCATATACCACTCTCATCCACCTTGATTAGAATGGTATAACCAAGATCACCTTGCGCAGATGCATGGAAATGTATCCAATCACCAAAGATGTCAAGCGTACCCTCTATATCATATATTTTTCTGATAAAAAGAGCTTCGTCGTCGACAGGCATAACTTCCTGAATAGCTGAGCGGAATAATATAACTCTTTCTATATTGACCTTAATCCAAGCAAATTTTTCTCTTTTTTCAAAAACCTTAACAATCTTAACTTTAACGAAAGCTGACTCTTCTATCTCTTCTGGATGACAATCCCAGCCATTGTAGTGTGCTAATGCTGGTGTATATAAGGACCAAAAAGTAGCGTCAGATTGCTCTGAGAAAGGGCCTTGAATCCGTATAACTCTCGTAGAGCCTTCGGTTGGAATTACGTTCGATCGTTTCCATTTTTCTGACGTTGCCTCGGATGGTATTGCGTCCATCTCATCACTCCAGGACACAACATCATCCGAATACCCTGAAAATTCGAATACAGGATAGGAAGGATGCTCCTTATCAACGTATTTTCTGCATGCACCACAATAGAAATTTAGCTTCATTACACACCGTCACACATAGACATAATGACTCCCCACGTCCCAAAAGAGTGCTGACCTCCTATCGTGGGTTAGCAAAGCCAGAGCCATAATATATGTGTCATACCATATAAGCGGAGGCCAGCACCATGAAAAACAATACCATAATTTTTGTCGGATTGGACACCCATAA
>NZ_LWGA01000989.1:0-7247 GCF_001635235.1 Oleiphilus sp. HI0117
CGTGACCAAGCGATGGTGACTAATGGTGCTGCTAAGTTAGCTCAAGCAATGTTATCGGGTGAAGAAGCTGCGATAGATACAGCTTTGCAAGATACCGTATTTGCAGATCTGAATTTATATGAAGATGAATTGGAGCTTTTGAAGGAAAGACACGACATCGTGAAGAGTGGTCTGGAGGCAATTCGTTCATGAGACAAGTTGATGTAGTGATTATTGGTAGTGGTCCTGCAGGGCAAAAAGCAGCGGTACAGGCAGCCAAAGGTGGTAAGAGTGTCGCTCTTATAGAGCGGGATCAATGGTTGGGTGGTGCATGTGTACACAGAGGAACGATCCCCAGCAAGACGCTTCGTGAGAACGCCTTACGTGTTAAAAAGATGCGAGAGAATGCGGCCTTATGTCAGTTTGAATTAGCTGAAGATACCGAGATGTCGACACTGATCGACCGCTTGAATCGGGTATTGAAAGCGCACGACGGTTTTATGGTAAATCAGATTGAACGCAATAATATCGAACGTATTCACGGCCGGGCCAAGTTTGTATCGCCGAATGTTATCGAGGTAACAAAAGTGCGCGGCGAAGCTGAACAAATTGAAGCCAGTAGCTTTGTTATTGCTTCCGGCTCGATCCCTCGTAAGCCAGATAATATCCCTGTCGATCATGAAAATATTTTTGATTCTGACTCAATCCTAACAATGTTGTATTTGCCAAAGAGCCTCACTGTTCTCGGTGGTGGTGTTATCGCTAGTGAATATGCCTCTATCTTCCAGGCGCTTGGCGTTAAGGTAACAATGATTGACCGGTATCCTTTGCCTTTGGGCTTTATGGATGGTGACTTAACCTCCAAGTTTGTCGACTCATTTCAGGAAATGGGTGGCACATGGTTAGGTGAGAAGAACGTTGAAACTGTTGAGTGGGATGGCTTATCTGAAGTCATCACGCGATGCGATGACGGGACTATTGTTAGATCTGCGAAGCTTCTTTGTGCCGCTGGCCGCGTAGCAAATGTGAAGGACCTGCAGATTGCCAATGCTGGTTTGGAGTTAAATGAGTTTGGCAATATATCGGTTGATGATATGTTGCAAACCCAAGTCCCGCATATTTATGCGGCAGGCGATGTCATTGGCCCGCCATCATTGGCCTCGGCGTCAATGGAGCAGGGACGACGAGCGAGTTGTAATGCTTTAGGAATTGAAGTGGGTCCAATGAGTAAGATGATCCCCTCGGGTATCTATGGAATTCCTGAACTCTCGGCTGTTGGGATGACTGAGCAGCAAGCTAAGAAAGAGCATGGTGACGGTATTGTGATTGGTAAAGCCAATTTTGAAGAGATCTCTCGTGGTCAGATTAATGGAATACGTGATGGTATGCTGAAGATCATATGTGACCCTCAGGGCGAAAAGATTCTCGGTGTTCAGATCGTTGGCGAAGGTGCAACCGAGCTTATTCACATTGGTCAGATGGCAATGCTTTCAAATGCTGATGTCGATATCTTTGTCGAGAGCATATTTAACTTCCCGACACTAGCCGAAGCATACCGAGTTGCAGCCTTAGCAGTGATAGGCAAGCGCTCACAGCACAGTGATAAGTATTAGGACGTGAGCACAATGTTTGAAAGGAAGTTACCCGTCTTCAATTGAGTTGTTTTAGAGCAGGTAAGGAAAGTGTCACATGTACAAGTTTCGAGATCAGCTTCTACTTACTCTATTAGTTGTCGGCTTATTGCCTTCGCTGGTGATATCCTTTCAAACCTACCTTCACAGCAAGGCACAAGTTACTGAGTCTACCGTAGAAATTGCGCAGAAGAGCTTAATGCTCGTTGCTAATGGTCTTCAGTTTGAGTTTGACCATGGTGAGTCATTGGTGCAGGAATACGCTCGTTCTGCAGAGCTTTCTGGCCTTTAGTTCGAAACCTTCATGCCTTATCTAAAGCGTGAATTGACCTTCCTGAAACCTAAGTTTGAGAAGTTCATTATTGGTTTACCCAACGGACATTTCTATAACACTTCTGGTGCGAATCTGCTACAAGGAGGGATTCGAACCTTTGATGATAAATAACCAGACTCGAAGCCTAAAAATATTCGCTCTCGCGACTATTGGCAGGTGAGTATTCACCCTGAAGATCCTGATTCGCCTGAAGCCTATATTTCTAACTCGATGATCTCCTTTACGACGGGGGTTAAGCAGATTGTTATTGCGGCTCCTATTCAGGATAAAGGTAAGATAGTAAGGGGGATGTTGGGGCTGAGTATTCCCTGGGAATATATCCATGATCGGGTTCAAACCTTGGTTAAAGAAAGTTTTTCTGGTGTCCAGGGAAGTGCCAAGGTGATGCTGGTTGCGAATGACGGAACTTACTGGTATCACTGGGACGAAAATAAGATCATTCAACTATTACGTGATGATCAAGGCGACTTTGTCTTAAATGAGCAGGGTGAAAAGGCCGTCAGTAAGTACTCTATCCTAAATGAACATAACCCTAAATTAAACGCTCTTGGTAACGAGATGATCACGGGGAATGCCGGAATGAGGGCGCTTGATCTAGGAGGGGAGGCTCACCAGCCTATTCCTGGTAGTCGATATAGCATCGGTGTCGCGCTTGAAGACCACTTGATGTTAGCGCCTGTTAGAAAAACCTTAGAGAACACTTTCGTTATTTTGTTTTCGGCATTTATTCTAATTATTGCCGCCGGATTTTTCTTGGTAAAGTATTTTTCCCAGCCTGTTGCTCAGCTTCTCGACAAGATCTCCCGTTTGGCTGCTGGTGAGTCAGTCGATAGAAGCATTGTTACTAATACAGAAGAGCTCCAGGTTTTATCGAAAGCAATTTTTTCTCTTTACGATACCGTCGATACGCAGCGGAAGAAAATACGCGATAGCAAAGAGCTATTTTCACTTATTGTGCAGGGCTCGAATGACGGTATTTGGGATTGGGATATATTGGCTAATTCTCTGTATCTATCGCCTCGTTGGAAGGCGATTATTGGCTATCAGGATGATGAGCTTGAAAATGATACGAAGGCCTTTCAGAAACACGTTCACCCTGAAGATCGTCATCAAATAAATACGCTCTTTTCTGACCTTATCAAGGGAAAGGCTGACACCAGTCAGTGCCGTTTCCGAATGCTGAAAAAAGATGGCTCGTTGGTCACAATTTTGTCACGCAGTATGGCTGTTCGCGATGACAAGAAAAGAACCCTGAGAATTATTGGATCGAATACAGATATTTCTGATGTGGTCGCAAGAGAACAAGAGGTGATTGAACTTAATAAAGGCCTGGAGGGTAAGGTTTTACAGAGAACTGAAGATTTGGAAAGTGCGCTTAAAGAAGCTGAACAGGCAAACATGGCGAAGACTACATTCCTTTCCAATATGTCTCATGAAGTACGGACGCCTATGAATGGAATTATTGGCCTGACTTCACTGTGCCTCGAAACTGATTTAGATGACAAGCAGAGAGACTACTTGGAAAAAGTCATGCGATCTTCAGAAATGCTACTGAAGATTCTCAATGAAATTCTCGACTTCAATAGGATCGAATCGAATATGATTGAGTTGGAGGAAGTAGAGCTTGAATTGAGTGAGCTGGCTAGAAATATTGAGTCTCTAATGTTACCTGCTGCTGATCAGCAAGGAATCGCCTTTAAGGTAGTCTTGGATGAGGCTTTACCCGTTTATGTTAGAACGGATGAGCTTCGTTTATCGCAAGTCTTATTGAATCTATGCGGCAACGCAGTCAAGTTTACCGAAGAGGGTGAGGTGACTTTAGCGCTTAGCTGTGATGCTAAATTGGATGAAAGTGAAGGTCGGTGCGGTGTTCGGTTTTCGGTGAGTGATACCGGCATTGGTATTCACGATACGAAAGACTTGTTTATGCCTTTCAAGCAGGAAGATGCCTCTACGACCCGGAAATATGGCGGGACAGGTCTGGGGTTATCTATCAGCAAGAGATTGGTGGATTTGCTGGGAGGAGAGTTAAAGGTCGAAAGCCAAGTGGGCAGTGGCTCTACTTTTGAATTTACCTTGGATCTTCCTGTTGTTAAGGAAGCAAAGCTTGAGGTGAAAACAGTACTCGGCAAAGAGACAGAAAGATTGTTGAGAAAAGTTAAGGCGCCTGCTGATGTATGCGTGCTTTTGGTTGAAGATAATAAAATTAACCAAATGATCGCTGAAGAAATTCTTAAGAAAGCGGGTTATCAGGTTGAGATAGCGGATAATGGTGAAGAAGCTGTTGCCAGTGTTGAGGCGAAAGATATCGACTTGATCTTAATGGATATTCAAATGCCTATTATGGATGGCGAGCAAGCCTGTCAGATTATTCGGGAACAATTACGAAGGCAAGATTTACCCATTATTGCTCTTACAGCAAATGTTCTTCCTGAACAAACCGAACAGTATTTGAATCAAGGTTTTACTTCCTTTGTTGGTAAACCTTTTGATAATGCGGTCTTGCTTGAGACAATATCTAAATACACGGTTTAAGCAAGGCTGTTGGCAGCTGCCCTTAGCTTTGATCGCGTGATCGTTCCTCATTCCATTAGATTAAACTATTGAACGCTTCGAACTAAACGAATTGGCCAAGCCTGCTCTCTGGTGATGGTACCTGTTGCGCCATGTTTGAAGTCCACGAACCATGTGGCCGTATCATTGTTGTAGTCAGGTGACGCACTCCAGAGAAACTTGTTGGCAGTATTGGGGAAAACCGTCGCATTAATACTTGGCTCAACGCATTGGTCTTCTAGCAGAGAGGCTAACTCTGCCTGGTTGGGAAGGCGCCAATCGGCGTAGCCTGCAAAACCTCCTGTCGCGTTTATATTACGAGGGATCTGAAGAGCTCCTGACCAGTTCTGCTCGTTGAGAATGCCGGTATTACACTGAGTGCCACTTAAACCTTCCAAGCATTGTTTCCACATTAGTGCCGTGCTGGTATCGGTAATGGTGCCGTCTCCGTGAATAACAAATTGTGTTGCAGGCGTCGTTTCGGCAATGGTATCGCTACTACATTCCTGTGCCAGGACAGGAAGTGAAAGCAAAGAGTGTGTTAGAAGCCCTAAGCAAATATATTTATTCATAACCACCTCTTACTAGTCGTACCTGGTTTACATTGCGTTTATCGAGGCTATAAGAGTTACCATGAGAAAAATTTACTCCCCAGGCACTGCTTGTACCGAGTGCAAAAGGGCTAGATGTCCAGGTTAAGGCTGCATTGGAAGGGAAGTAATCAGTATCGAGCATGGGTTTAGCATTACCGTAATCAACGATACTGAGCAGCTCTTTGCGATTAGGTAGTCGCCAGTCGGCATAGCCACACCAGCCGGCTTCATTCATACGGTTAACAAAGGCTTCGGTGTTGCAGTAGCTAGCCGGTTCGTCTTCGTTATAGGCAAAACATTGCTCTCCTCTGCTATCTGCAAAACCTTCCGAACCACCGTTTGAGCTTGCGTCAGTATTGTACCAACTGTAACGATCATCGGCGTCATTTAAACCTTCGTCTCCTGGTGTTTCGTTGCCTTCACTTTTTACTTCCCACATTAAGCCTGTGACAGAGTCTTGAACGCAGCTCCATTCAGCATCTGAACTATCCGTTTCAACGCCATCCTCATCGAACTTTAAAAAGCTGAAGCCTGCACGACCATCGCTATCATCGTTATGTGTTAGCTCCCGACCTAAGGAACAATCCTGTTGGTCGATGGCTTCCCCGGAACAGTCTAGGTTATTGCCGCTAGGGTAGCTTGCTCCCCAGGTAATACCGGTTCCATTTACGCGAATATTAGTCGCCGGTATTGGGCCGACCACGACATTAACCAGGTCCGGTTCTGAATCGAGTTGGCCATCGTTAACCACTAATGAAAATACCAATCTTCCATCAGTGTGAGCTTCAAATACCGGGTTAGCATCTGTCTCATCACTTAAGCTTACTTCAGGGCCGCTTATTTGAAGCCAGCTATAACTTAAGGGGTCGTCTTCAGGGTCGAGGCTTCGGCTGCCCTTTAGTGCCACAATAGAGAGACTGCCAACATATCGGTCGACACCGGCGTTGGCGATAGGAGGATTGTTTGCAGGCATCACTGAAATATTCGTGAATGAGATTTCCGAAGATAGTTCACCGTCATTGACAATAAGTGAAAACTGCAATTCTCCACCCTCCGTTGGCGCCACGAAGCTGGGTGAGACCAAGGTGTTATCATTCAGTTCAACGTCTGGCCCTGCAGTTTGTGACCACTCGTAAGTGAGCGTGTCATTTTCGGGGTCGTTGCTTTGGCTTCCATCCAGTGTTACAGAATCTCCGCCTTCAGTGCTTTGAGATAGGCCCGCATTGGCGAAAGGTGCCGAATTGGCATTGCTGACACTGATTACCACTTCGTCAGCCGCAGAATTTGCTTCGCCATCACTGACTACCAATGAGAAAGTCAGGATAAGGGTGCTAGTCGAATCAGTTTCAGGTGCCTGGAATTGTGGTTGTAGTTCTGACACCGAGCTTAGAATGACGCTTGGGCCACCTGTCTGACGCCAGGCGTAACTTAAACTCAGGTGCTCACTATGAGTACTTTCACTGGCATCTAGTGAAACCAATGTATTGCTTCTGACTGTTTGGTCAGCGCCTGCGTGAGCGACCAATGCAGTGCTGATAGCTTGAACAGAAATAATAATGCTATCGCTTACAGAGTTTAACTCGCCGTCATTGACGGTTAGGCTAAGCTCAATTTCGCCACCATTTTCCGGTGCTATGAATGAAGCTTGAGCTTGCTCTGAATCTAGAACTGTAACCACAGGGCCGGAAACCTGTTGCCAGGTATAGCTCAGGCTGCTTCCTTCCGGGTCGGTGCTATTTGCGCCGCTAACGACGACAATGTCATTCCCGTTTGCTTGTTGGTCAGGGCCCGCATCGGCCATAGGGGGTTGATTAGTATTGATTGCAGTGACTGTAATACTCACCTCATCAGTTTCGGAGCTTTCAAGACCATCGTTAACATGCAAGGAAAAGACGTAGTTAGCGTCAATATTGGGTGCAACAAAGCTGGGAAAAGCGATGCTTGTATCATTGAGTGTTATGCTTGGGCCGCTAACTTGAGTCCATAAATAACTTAGCGTGTCGCCATCAGAATCAAGACTTTGAGAACTGTCCAGCGTGACCAAGCTGTTCCCGTTAGCGTTTTGGTCATCACCTGCATGGGCGATAGGCTGTGTATTTGAGGTCTGTGGGTCAGAACCGTTGTCAGGGTCAGAACCGTTGTCAGGGTCAGAACCGT
>NZ_LWGA01000990.1:0-2501 GCF_001635235.1 Oleiphilus sp. HI0117
CAATTTAAAATATCCTTGTATGTCGTTGTGGTTATATTGTAACTAAATTATTGATGCTTTTTAGGGCTCTAATTTAAAACAATGTTAAATGTGAGTTTATGTATCTGAGCGTTTGTTAATTTTTAACAAAGCTAATAGAAACGTCTAATTGCGTCGTTTACATCTAGATACAAAGTAGTTAATTGAGGAAGTTGAATGAATTGGGATCGTGATCGCTTATTAATGGAGTTAGGTAAGTTTTCGTTTAAGTCGAAAGCTGCAGTTAAGGGGGAAATAGCGCATTACTATGACTTCTATGATATGGCTTTCTATCGTGAGTTCGACGGACTAGAGCAGCGTGCAGGTTGGCTTGATGCAAGTGACTTTCGTATCGTTATGCAAAGCTTTAAACCACTTGATGCTAAAGGTACCGTGTTTGTGTTTCATGGATACTTCGATCATGCCGGAATATATCATCACCTAATTCGCTTTTTAATAAAGTCGGGTTATGCGGTTGTTATCTATGATATGCCTGGACATGGATTATCAAGTGGCAAGCCTGCTTCAATTCAGTGTTTCCAGCAGTATCAAGAGGCGATCGATGCTTGTTTGGCGTCGTGTCGCGCTAATCTACCGCAACCATTCCACTGTGTTGGTCAGAGTACGGGCGGGGCAGTTTTGATTGACCGCTTAATGCATACTGAAACGCACGGTGAAGCTTTTGATAAGGTGGTTTTGCTCGCGCCGCTGGTGCGACCTAAAGGCTGGAGCTTTGTTAAAAAGGCTCACTCTTTGGTTAAACCGTTTTTCAAAGTGTGGCATCGCTCATTCTCACAAAATAGCGCGGATGTGAAATTCCTGAAGTTTCTGAAAGAACATGACCCCTTGCAGTCCAAGTGGTTGGCGGTTGACTGGATTAGTGCCTTACGCGATTGGGTTCCACGAATTGAAAGTGGTAAGAAGCTCAAACGAAAGGTATTGATTATTCAGGGCACTGACGACATGACAGTTGACTGGGAACACAATATCACGGTGCTAAAGAGAGTGTTTAGTGAGGTGAAAATAGCCTATCTAGAGGGTGCGCAGCATCATCTGGTAAATGAGTCGCTTCTCAAAAGGCAGAGCGTGTTTGACGCTTTGCTTAGTGAGTTTAATGCAAATTCCACGACGAGTATTGTTGAGGAAAAAAAGGCAGGCAAAAAAGTGACCAAGAAGGTAACTAAGGTTCGTAATAAAGGCTCAGCATCCAAGGCATAAGCGCTTTTCGTTAGAATTAAGTCTTAATTTAGAAGTAAAAAAGCCGCATTCAAATGAGATGCGGCTTTTTGCTTTTTGCTTTTTGCGGATCGAATTGTTTCTAGAACAGAACTCGACAACGAATCGTTCCGTTGACTGTTTTTAGCTTGTCTTTCGCTAGACCGCTGCACTCTTTATTAACATCAATTACAACATAACCCACGCCTTCGTTGGTTTGAAGGTATTGACCTAGAATGTTGATGTTGTTTTCAGATAGCACTTGGTTGATCTCGGACATAACACCCGGAATGTTCTCATGAATATGAAGAATTCTGTGGTTATCTGGGTGAGATGGTAGCGCAACCTCAGGGAAGTTAACCGAAGTGATAGAAGTACCAGTATCACTATAGGTAGCTAGCTTCTCACCAACTTCGAAACCAATGTTGGCTTGCGCTTCCATTGTGCTACCACCAACGTGAGGCGTTAGGATAACGTTATCAAACTCGCGAAGAGGAGAAATAAATTCTTCGTTGTTTGACTTAGGCTCTACAGGGAATACATCCACTGCGGCGCCCAATACTCGGCCAGACTTAAGTGCTTCACATAATGCGTCAATTACAACAACTGTTCCACGAGCTGCGTTAATGAAGATGCTGCCATCTTTCATTTGAGCAAACTGTTCTGGTCCCATCATGTCTTGTGTTGCACCGGTTTCAGGTACGTGCAGGCTGACAATATCAGACATGCCAAGCAAGTCTTCCATAGAATCAAGTTGCGTTGCATTACCCAAAGGAAGTTTGGTTACTACATCGTAGAAGTAGACCTTCATGCCCAATGATTCAGCAAGAACGCTCAACTGGCTGCCGATGCTGCCGTAGCCAACAATCCCGAGCTTTTTACCGCGAATTTCGTAGCTATTGGTAGCTGATTTTAGCCAGCCACCGCGGTGAGCAAGAGCATTCTTCTCAGGTACGCCACGAAGTAGTAGAATTGCTTCGGCAAGTACTAGTTCGGCAACACTTCGAGTATTTGAGTAAGGAGCGTTAAAAACAGCGATACCGTGTTTGGTAGCTGCTTTAAGGTCGACCTGATTGGTACCAATACAGAAACAACCAACTGCGATTAGCTTTTTAGCGGCTTGAAATACTTCCTCAGTCAATTGAGTGCGTGAACGAATACCGACGAAGTGAGCATCTGCGATCTTTTCGATCAACTCATCTTGAGCCAAAGAAGTTTTCAAATATTCAATGTTGGTATAACCTGCCTTTTTAAGTGTTTCCACAGCA
>NZ_LWGA01000991.1:0-1840 GCF_001635235.1 Oleiphilus sp. HI0117
CACACTACTTACTGGTCACTTCTTGACTGCTCCAATAGAGACAAGTTGTATCAAGAACTCATTGAAACAAAAGAACTACTAGAAAAACAAAGTCAGGAACTTCTAGAAATGGCAACAATAGATCCTCTCACGGGTTTATTAAATAGAAGAGAGCTTAATAACCGATCAGGTAGGCTATTTTCTCAAGCTCAGAGAAACAAGTCATCAGTTGCGCTGATGATCATAGATATAGATTACTTTAAAAACATTAATGACACTTATGGGCATGCTTTTGGAGATGATGTTTTGCAGCACTTAGGCAAAACTCTACTCAAAAGTCACAGAGAGCATGATGTCGTTGCACGATATGGGGGAGAAGAGTTTGTTTTAGTTTTACCCGACATTGATGATGCAAACGCATTAAACATTGCTGAAAAAATTCGGTGCGATATTGAAACAACAAAGATTAATGGTGTTAATATCACCGTCAGCATTGGTGTAAGTATAAATAAAGATAATAAAAATGAATTCGATGTCTTATTTAAGGAAGCTGATTCAGCGCTATTTAAGGCGAAAAAAAATGGGCGAAATAGGGCAATACTATACTGAATATGTCACTGTATTCTAAGTTATTAGACGGGCACTTAACTTCTAGAGCGCTCGATATAGTAGTTTCCCTTTTCGCTCACAACTGGCGATTTTCTGATATTTAAATATGATCGCTTTTAACAAAAAGAAATGGGTATTCCTGCAATACTAAAAGGCCGCTTTTGCTCAAAAGCCAGCATTGACTCAAGATTCAAACTGGCTGTTTTACCCCTATCTAGATAAACCATCTGAACGACGAGTTTGCGGACTTTTTTGCCTGTGGGTGTTGAATTGCTATGCCGAGTGCCCCATTTTCGTCTGTAAGATCGAATTCTGTCTATCACGACCTTTATCGCGCCAGATCGAACCTTTTGGCTACAAGTACGTAACAGTATACCATTCTGGACTGAGCCCTTTAATTGTCCATTTCAATTCGAATTGGCACCTATGGAAGCCTGTCATCACTCATCAGAGCACTAACGCGCTTACGCTCTGTTTCATCAAAGTGATAGGCCAACAGTTCAGAAATGGATTGCTCCTTATCTTGTTCACTTAAGCTAGAATCTAAGACAGTTTTTCGCTCAGCGGAAAAGCTGCTAAGTCTCTGCGACCATTGCGCTCGACGTTTGTCTAAATCGGCTAGCGCTGCCGCAGCCTCACTCCCTAGCATGTTCTCCCGCAGCTGATACACTTCGCTAGCGGGCGCATTATCGGCTTTCATTTTTCTAACTTGTTCTGATAGCAATGCATGTTGCTGAGCGCGCTGCCTCGTTGCTCTAATGTCCTCTGGTAGTTCAAGGCTCGCTATCTCTATATGTTGTTGTTTTTCTGTTGCTGTTAGTGTTTCATCACTGTTGATTTTTAACTGCTGAATCAAGAACCTGTTCTGGATATCTTCAGAAGCAAAGAATGCTTCATATTCAACTTGATCAAAGAAGCGCTCTCTGTAGGTCTTAATCTCAGACTGCTGAGCTATCAGTTTATCGACCATATTTACTCCCGAATCGTATACAACAAAACCCTGCTGAAGCTCCTCGATACCGATTTTGTAGTCAATATAACGTTTAAGTAGGTCCAGAGCTTGTGAACGAGCCGGTTCGCTTAGCTCTGCTTTAATAGTTTCTTGGATTGAAGCAATAACCTGCTCTAGTTCATACTCTCCAAGAGTAGATAGGAAATATTCGAACATATCTTTAAGACCTTCATCAGCCAGCAAGTTCTGACTTTCATCAACACTTAAGTTGTGATTCACATCAGTTCCCGCGAGTGATGA
>NZ_LWGA01000992.1:0-1631 GCF_001635235.1 Oleiphilus sp. HI0117
TTAAGCAAATTCAATACAAACTTATACTCTACGAAACCTCAATTCATTAGACTCAACTCGAGAGACCGAAGCTATAACAAGAAATACGTATAGAGATATAATGAATTTCACATATTTTGACCTTATAAAATCATGACCATCTTCTACTAAAGGCAAGTGTAAAATACCTTACTACAAGCTGTTATGTTCAGTGAAGGATAATATTTTAAGCCTTTAGTTTACCCCTTAACCTTATAAAGATAGACCATTAAGAGAAATAAGAAAATATTCGATCTGAATCAGCAGTGTTCGACTCAATTCTATATAGCTTCCATCAGAAAACCGCCCCTCTCTTTTGAACATCCTAGATAATGCAAAAAGGCTGATTTGATTTATTGCCAACGTCTTCGGCGGTTTCCTGGTTTTTACAATTATTACTGGAAGAGCGCTAACTAAAGAACATTAAGGTTTATTCTTCTCGTGCCAATTGAACCGTTTACAAAGGAAAACGCTTAAGTAATGCCCTGCAGCGGCTGAAAGACTTGCAGCGATACCTGAAGATATATCGTTTGTCGCCACATAGAATAGACCTCCCGCGATAAGGATGCCTGAAGGATAAGTATCCGCATTTTCTCCAATAACGACTCGGCTAATTTGGTGTACTGCAAATATCATGAGAAATGATATCAATATTATTTCTGCTATAGGGAGTGACTCCATACTTTGGATAACCTTATTTCGAGTTTGGCTTAGTAATGAGAAATTATTAAGCTGGAAAATAACATGTTACAGCGCTATACGTAATCAAAGAATTTTCTATGTTCCTTGCCCGCACTATTAGGGTTTACTTTGTTAGCATGTTTGAACTCTTTCCAGCTATCTACCTGTTTACCCACATTTAGTCTAGGAAATTCACCACAGCCCTCTGTTGAGGTACCTAAGAAACCTAGCAATGTCGCTAAGCTTTTGGGCTTGCTGATATCTATTTTTAGTAGATCTGATCTAGCCGAGAAATA
Organism: Oleiphilus sp. HI0117; assembly: GCF_001635235.1. Classification (NCBI taxonomy): domain Bacteria; kingdom Pseudomonadati; phylum Pseudomonadota; class Gammaproteobacteria; order Oceanospirillales; family Oleiphilaceae; genus Oleiphilus; species Oleiphilus sp. HI0117. The sequence goes on from NZ_LWGA01000992.1 coordinate 996, forward strand.
GTCAAACACCTCTTGTTGATGTTGCCTATAGCAGTTTTCTAAATGAGACTCAGCAATCGGGTCTTCTGTATCGAGCAAGGCGAAGGTTTTGTGGAAGCTACGTTTAAGTACGGGGTTAAAGTGACCTGTCTTGAGTTCCAAGTTTGCTTGCATCTTATGAAGCAAGCGCTGAATCGAGGGTAACCAGACATTTAATTCTCGATCTAAGTAAACGAATTTAGAACCGGGAAAGAGCAGGTCTAGCTCTTGATAGTCACAAAAGCATGGCGCATCTGAAACCACATCGGCCAATTCAAATGCACGTTTAGTATAGGCGGTATGCGCTACCTTATAATTATGCGCTAATAGAGCAACACTAATACTCGTCGTACCCGTTCTAGGCAGACCGATTATAAAAAGTTTATTCATTGTCTGTGACCTGAGCTAAGCGCTTTGAAGTAAACATTCGATATTGATTGAGATCAAGCCTACCCCACAATAAGCTAGCTAAGATATATTTTTCTGCTCAAGCCGCGTATATTTGGGCCTTTAACTTAGTCCATGTCTATTCATATTTTTACCGCTACGAGACGCTTATGCCAGATCAAGATAAAATGGGTTTTCTAAGAAGAACATCCAGAATCTCTAGCCTTTTTT
>NZ_LWGA01000993.1:0-2923 GCF_001635235.1 Oleiphilus sp. HI0117
CTTCATCAAAGAATGAAGGGTAGTTTAAAAAAGATATTCTAAAGCTGCGTTTATAGAGTTTAACTACATTCCATTCATCTGTGGTCAACTTGATCGCTGTAGAGATACGAATTAAGAAGTCTCTCAGTACTCCATCAATAGTATCGAATGAATCTTTGTGAAAATAGATGGCCTCGGGCAGGTGTTTACCAATTTCAATTGATTTGACTTGCGTTAAGAATGCTTGCTCATCCATGACATTTCCTAGAAATTATCTTCGCTAACTACTCTTGGGATATATCTACCATCGCTGAGTTGTCTCATAATTACAATTTGACGTTTACACTCGGGACCGATACTGACATGTATTGGTCTGTTTTCGCCATAGAAATATAAGCGATCAAAATCACAATTCTCGATTATCCATTTCGAAATGAACTTCATATCCGAATTATGGATGATGAAGTCACATGCAAAGCCACCCCTTTCGCATATACGCTTTCCTCTTGAGTTGAGTTCATAGCCTGCATGTTGGTCAAGATTCGGCGCAATTAATGGTGTTTCGTTCTTCTTGATTTGTGCAGCTAAGGTGTGGGAGCAAAAACCATATGTGAGTTTAATTTCGCCAAATGTATCGATAATAGGGTCAAGAATGGTCGTAGCTAGTTCTCGAATTGCCGAAATGGTTTCGGCTTGTTTTGGGGTGTTAGTTGGTTTTGTGCGCTGCCAAGTCTTTGAGCAATAGTAAAAGTCTTCATAAGAAAAGTATTTGCTGCAATTGTGATGAGGCATATTTCGTGCTCTGCTTTTGTTACTGGCAACTTAAGGGTAATTAACCTCAAGAAGTTTAGCTATATATTGTTCGGTGTTATATACGCTGTATTCGATTTTTGTTTATTTGGCCACCACTTGTTAATTTAAATTTTAGACGTTGTCGTATTGAAATTTGCTTGGTTAAGTCGCGGTGGCTATCAGGAATTAGGAAGATAATCTTAAGTGTTATGCATACCGCCTTTCTGCCCATTCACAGATCTCTAGGCTTTTCTGTTTGCTATCTAGTTGCGCATAGGTTTTAAGTACGACCTCTAGGCTATCGTTCAGCAATATTGCTAGAGCTGCATAATTTTCAGGGTTGTCGTTTAAAAACTCTGTTGCTGACAAGTGCCGTAAAGCGTGTGGGTTAATCCCTCTAGATAATACATCGGGGAATAATTTGTTTATGACTTTCTTAGTTGCGGTTTTATAATCGGACGCTAGTTCTCCTGATTTGTAGGGTCGAGCATTAGCTTTTCCTTTCTTGATAGTGACTTTGAAGAATAGCCTCTGATCTTCGAAGCCAAAGTGCTCTATAAGCTTTTTCCGAATTTCAATAAACCGCTCTATATCGCTATTGAAAAGCTGAGGTATTGGCATGCTAATGTCAAATATGTCGGAGCGTTCTCGATTTTTTAGAAACTTTTTAGGTACGAAAACTCGGTATCGGTCTTCATTCTTTAGATAGATTAGGCTTGGCTCTTGTGTTTCGGTGATTGTAGTTGATACTTCCTGGTAGTGCAGTTGGGCCCAGTTGTGAATACGTAGAGGGCAAGCACGGGATAGTTGAGTAATTAATCCTGCTGAAGATGATCTAAAGGGAGTTGTTGCTATTTTAGTGAAAGTTTTTGTGTCGTATTCAAATAGATTTTCTATTATTAGATCTACGCTGTTTTTCATTGAGCTAGCAGGCATATTTAAGAGAAACTTAATGTGCCTTTTACCATCTCTTGGAGCGGGCTCGTTTTTCTCTAGAGACCTCTTAAGGTTTTTTAGATATGGTGAAAGATCGTCGAGATGCTCATGCCACTCTGATGCTGTCATACCTCTCAGTGGGTTTACGCCTAATCGAAGAAAACCGTTTTCTCGAGAAATTTCATCAATTAGTTCTAGCAATCGTTTGGTTGAAGTTTTGCCATATCCATTGATATTAAGATACTCGATGTAATCGGCTAGCAAAATGTCATCTCCGAGAAGATTTATCTCGAGTTGATCAATCTCCTTTGAGAAATCCTCTTTGTCGTTAGAATGCTTTAACACAAAATCATAGTAGGCTTTTAGGGCGCTGTGCGTAATTTGAGCAGAACCACATGAACCATCCTGATTCATGGTCCAGCCCTTTTTTTTACTGGTATCAAAAATTTCATTTTTTGATTGGATCATTCGACTTGCACCGTCAATCTTGGTGATTGCTATCGGTGAAATGCCATACACTTTTAAATTCTTGAATTGCTCAAATTGTCTGGATACGAGTGGGGGGAGGTCTTTGATTAGGTCTCTATATATCGGCTTTTTAGGCGGTGTTTTTTGCAGTGCATGTTTAGGAACTCGTTTAAGAAAACTCCCGCTTGGAAAATCAAAAAAGTTGTCGAAAAAAGATAGGTGTGGAAGCCAATATTTATATGTCACTGTTCTAGTGTTGGTGAGCCAATTCGTAAATGTATCCGCGCTTCCTATTCCTTTGCCTTCAGCTGATTGATTTTTACCTTGGTTGGCGTGTCTTCGAAATTCTGTTAACAGCTCTAGGATAGCTTCCTTTGCGGCTAGGGTGCCTTTTGTATTCAGATGAGATTGAATACTTCCAAATCTTCGGTGCATTCCTAGTGAAAATAACTGGTTAAAAGTCCTAGCGTTATCGAATTCTTGGAGTTCTTTGTAAGTTGAAATGAGAGATTTTAACCGACTCTTAGCCGACCGAACATCTCTGTTCCCTTTGGATGCTAAATGGTCTAGATATTTATTTATCAGGTCATTCTCATTTTCGAATAATGGAACAAAATTTTCAGGTGTTACTATTTGGCTTTTCTGCAGTTGGCTCAGCACTGATTTCATATTTTTGAATGTAGTGGAGCCTGTAGATTCTTTTTTCTCTTCGAGAATTGAGAAAAAATCGTGAAGATTGATCGAGGAT
>NZ_LWGA01000994.1:0-1347 GCF_001635235.1 Oleiphilus sp. HI0117
CACTCAACACCACCGCAAAGGAGATCATCTGAAGTTTAGGTGACTCCAGAATAACATTTACTTCGTCCGCGGCACCCCACATATTTCGCAACTCGACACCGGCAACAACCGCCAACATCAACAAGCAAAATTCAACTGCCCCTAAAACGAGAAACTTACTATGCAAATAATGATTTAAAACACGTACGTGAGCCACTAACGATTACCTTGAATGGAACTGAGAATTTTCTACAAACAACCCGGCTAAGCGAAAGAATAACACCCCACCAACACCCTAGCCGGAGAATAATACAGCTGTACGATAAAAGACGTAAATACAGAATTCACCTTTCATCATAGACTATTTCTTTAAATTATCTGCTTCGTCCTTTACTATTCTCTTAGAATTCAGTCTATCCTGAAGAATTAGTTGCGGCATTATGCAATAATCCGTCACCTTTTTTAAGCGTTCATTGTAAGTCATTTGTAAACAGTCGGCGCAAAGTTTTTATTTATTGATGAAAGATCGAGAGACCATGGAAACAAATACACAAATTTGCATTATCGGACAGGGCTATGTAGGTCTGCCACTGGCAGTCGAATTTGGGAAGAAATTCCCAACCATAGGGTTTGACATCAAAGAAGATCGCATCAACGAGTTACGCGAAGGTGTTGATAGCACACTAGAATGCTCATCTGAAGAGCTTGCTGAGAGCACACACCTCACCTTCACAACCCAGCTCGATGATATCAAGAATGCTACCGTCTATATCGTCACAGTTCCTACACCGATCGATGACTACAAAACACCAAACCTAACGCCGCTAATCAAAGCGAGCGAGATGCTTGGCAAAGTAGTCAAAAAGGGCGATTACGTTATTTACGAGTCGACTGTTTACCCGGGTGCAACCGAAGAAGACTGTTTACCACTAATCGAGCAAGGCTCTGGTTTGAAGCTAAATGAAGATTTCTTTGCGGGATACAGCCCGGAACGAATCAATCCTGGCGATAAAGAACACCGTGTCACGAACATTCTCAAAGTTACCTCTGGCTCAACGCCTGAAGCGGCAACTTTTATTGATGACCTTTATAAAAGCATCATCGTTGCCGGCACGCACAAAGCAGCTTCTATTCGTGTAGCTGAAGCCGCAAAAGTTATTGAAAATACCCAGCGTGACGTCAACATCGCTCTCGTTAACGAGCTTTCTTTAATTTTTGATAAAATGGGCATCGACACCCTGGAAGTACTCGAAGCCGCTGGCACAAAGTGGAACTTCCTCCCCTTCCGCCCAGGCTTGGTTGGCGGTCACTGTATTGGTGTAGACCCATACTACCTAACACATAAAGCGCAATCGATTGGTTACCACC
>NZ_LWGA01000995.1:0-5621 GCF_001635235.1 Oleiphilus sp. HI0117
GACGGCGCTAGTGAGAATATCTTTATGTTTGAAGATGCGGGGGCAGGCCAATCTCCGGTTAATGTGTCACCATTCTCAAGTAATATTCAATTGTCTTCGGTCGTGTGGCAGAACGCCGATAGCGCAGCACTATGGGGCTTTAGGAGTAATAGCAGTGAGTTGGTGCAACTTGTCGTGGATGTTCCTGGTAAGAGTTTGTCACAAACTATTTTTGAATCAGATCAAACACTCGTGTCACCCTTATATGTGAAAGAAGAGGTCGCTGGTTCAAAACTCTATATTTCGAACGGCGTTATCTTTGACACGAATGATTTAAGTTTCGAATATGACAATAGCAGTAATTTTAATCTGGGTATCTATCACCAGGATCATCATATTCAATCTATGAGCGCTAATAATGCATTACGCTTAAGTTATGGCCTTACAGGTGAGTGGAGTCTTGAGCAAAGTTATTACGGTCGTGAGCTTGTTGCTCTAATACCTACCGGGTTTAATGTTTTGGCTCTAACTCAGCCTTCAAATATTGATGAAAGCGGTTCTGCCGGCTTAAGGTTTGATGTGGTTCAAGTTGGAGATTCCGATGACAACGGCTTACCTCAATGGTGGGAGTCCTTATTTGCAGAAGGTACGCTTGCTCAGTTTTCCAACTTCGACCAGCCTGAAGAGTATGACTTTTCAACAGATTTTAATAGCATAATTGCTAGGGACTTTGATTCAGATAGCGAAGATATGGATGATGATGGCCTAAGCAATTCATTGGAACGTAGTCTAGGTAGCTGTGTTGATGTGAGTGATGAATGTCCTACGCCTTCGGACTCGGATCTAGATGGTTTATCGGATTTGTTCGAACAACAATACTCGTTTACCGACAGCCTGGGTATCGAGCATCGAGTCAGCCTGACTTCAGGTGATACCGATGCCGACGGCTTAAGTGACTATGATGAGATTATTACGATAGGCAGCTATCCCGATAACAATGATTCTGATGGCGACCTTATCTGTGATGCTCAAGAACTCGAGTTAACAGGAACAGGTTTATTGAATTCAGACTCGGATGGCGATGGCTTAACAGATGGCAGAGAGCTGGGTATCGTTACATTAAATTGTGATGCTCTTTTCAAGGGGGACGTGTTCAGTGATCCTCTCAGTTTCGATTCAGACGAAGACGGCTTAAATGATAGAGAGGAGTTTTTTGCATCGACTGACCCGTTTAACCCTGATTCTGATGGTGACGGCCTTAAAGATGGCCAGGAAGTAATCTTTGGTGGCGACCCGCTTGACAGTATGTCGCGTAATGGAGTCCTGCTAGATGGTGAGATTGATAGTGATAGTGATGGCCTCTCTGACAGCTACGAGCTAAATCATAGCAATTCTAACCCAAATAATGCCGATAGCGACTCAGATGGTTTATCTGACTATGTCGAAGTTACTTTGGTTGGCTCAAACCCTAATAACATAGATACTGATGGTGATTTGATTTGTGATATTTTTGAAGATATTTACGATCAAGATGGTGAGTATCTTCAAACAGACCCTGCACTTAGCGATACTGATTCTGACGAATTAAGTGACGCATTTGAGCTTGGCTTGTCAGGCGATCCTGTATCATGTTCCGAGCTTCCTAATCTAAACCCGGTTTCAGACCCAAGGTTGTCAGACAGTGACGGTGATGGGCTTTCTGACGTTTTAGAGGTCACTTATGTCTATGACAGTTATTCAGACGATTTTCGTTTACGTAAGCCTGACGTAAACCTAACAATAGATCCGTTATTCTTAGATACAGATGGTGACTTGTTGTGTGATTTCATAGAACTTGGAGTAAGTAATCCTGCTGAAAGTGATACTGACTTCGATGGCCTGAATGATGCTACTGAACTAGGTCTTGAGTTAAGCGAAGTTCTCTGTACTCCCATTTCAATAGCAGATCAGTTAACTAGTCCTGTACTCAGCGATAGTGATAACGACGGTCTAAGCGATGGGCAGGAGATTTTGATTACGGGAACAGATCCTCTTGATACTGACTCAGATGATGATGGTATAAGAGATGGTGACGAAGATCGTGATGGCGACGGTTTGAGCGACTATGTTGAGCTTAATCTTTCCTTCACTCTTTTCGATACTGTTGATAGCGATGGCAATGAAGTTAATGATGCCCTTGATGATCAAGATGGTGATGGCTTAAGCAATATCGAAGAGTTGGGTTATGGGACGTGCATTGCCTATCAGGCTGTATCATGCCCAAGTCCAGAGGATAGCGATCAAGATGGTGTTTCAGACTTTGATGAAATTAATCGAGCTGATCAGGAAGGCACAGACCCCCTTGGTTCAGATACAGATGGCGACGAGCTTACTGATAGCGAAGAGCTAGCTATAGGTACCAATCCTCTCTTAGCAGACTCTGATCTTGATGGGATCGATGACAATGAAGAACTTACGTTATCGTTAACTGACCCACTAAATCCAGATACTGACAATGATTTTCTAGCGGATGGGCAGGATGATAGCCCCTTGCAGCCTGATAGCGACAACGATTCGTTATTAGATGGCATTGAGGTTCATATTTTAGGCACCTCGCCTGACAATAACGATAGTGATGTTGATGGGCTTAAAGATGGAGATGAAGTGTGGGTCTATGGTTTCGGTCTTGATGAGTTAACGTTGCTCAAGACTGGTCGTGATCTCGATATAGACCTTAATTCAAAGAGTGGTGTTACTGGTTGGAATCCGCCTTCCAATAGCTTCGAGGGTGCTGCCTACGAATATCTCGTTACAGACGTCGCGAGAATTGTAGTCAATGATGCTGGCACTTCGTTAAACGAGCCATTTGTTGCTGAAGGTGATGAGCTTGATGCGGGTGTTGAGGTTATCGGTAAAATTCATATTCGATATATCTCTAATCCTTCTCTAGCGGATAGTGATGGTGACGGGCTTACTGATTATACCGAGCTCATGCTGATTGAGAAAACCTATGGTGATACCCGTTTTGATATTAATCCGCTCGATATCAATACAAGTTACCAGGAGCTGGAATCCAACGAAGAAAACTTTAAAGTATCTGACCCTTTAAGGGCTGATACCGATGGGGATGGCCTTAGTGATGGCGATGAAGACATAGATGATGATCTGTATGTCAACGACTTAGATCAAAATAATGAAGATTCTTCAGTTATTGTTGCAGATACTGATTTTGATGGATTGCCGGATGGTATTGAAGTGCTGCTTACCCAAAGTAATCCTGCTAAGAACGATACAGATGGAGATGGCTTGTTTGATGGCAATCAAAATAATGACACCGAATCTCGTTATGAAGTTATTTATGATTCCGCAAACCCTCCGAGATTAATTGAGAGCACAGCCTCTTGTAATGCTGATGAATATCGACTTAGTAACATAGGAAACAGTGAATATTGCGTTCAACTTTCATATATATCAGACCCGTCAAAGATAGATAGTGATGCAGACGGCGCACCTGATCGGTACGTCACGGAAAGCTCGGAAGAGATGTTTGATCATTTTCCACTTGATAGGAGTTGTCATAGATTAACTGATGGCGTAATTGATAATGATGATCCTTCTGACAGGAAGTGCTATTCCGCGTGGATGGCGGGGCAGGCCTCTATCGACCAAGTTCGCAATGCCAGCTGGGATGATATAAGTGCAGGGAGTCAAAATGTCGTAACGTTTTCCGGTAAAGGCTGGGATAGAATCATCAGATATCGAATGGAGGCTTCTGAAGATACATCGTATTATCTCCCGCATACACCGGTAAGTGGTGATGTAGTAACCGCGCTTTCAGGAAGCTTACAAAGGTTATATTTTGCAGATGACGAAGGAGCTATTTATTATCAAAATCTTGAAAGTGACAGCCCCTTGGTTCCGTTTGTTCAGCTCGCTGCTGAAGATTCAGATGTTGTACATATAAGTGGATTGGGCGATAACTTGTTTGTTTTCACACGAAACTCCACCGCTTTAGAAGAGCGCTACAAATTGATTATGTTTGATGCTGCTGGCGCGCTGCTTGGTAGTATTGTGGACATCGAATATGATGTTTTGCCAGACAGTATTAAATTAGCCTGTCGCAATGACAGCTGCACTACTTTGGTTGATATTCTTGCAGTTGTTCGTGTAGATAATCATCCAAACAATGAAGTACTTTCAATGACCTTGGACTTATCGACGTTTGGTATTGCCTCTGATGAAATATCCACTATTTTTGAATCATCAGAGAAACCGCTTAGCGGGCCCATTCAGTTATCTGAAAATGGTGAATTGATCTACTTCGGATCTGGACATCAACTTACTCTGGCTTCACTAGAGGCGCCGGTGGCAGGCAGTTTGTTGCATAAATCATACGGTTTAGCTGAATACTCGACGTTTTATGATCTTCATGAAGAAAATCAGCACTTCATTGCTATCGTTGACGATCCTAGTTCTTTATTTAACTCTCAAGAAACGCGGGCAGTCTATATCGAGGACAATAAGCCTACAGATGATGGCGAACCAACAAAGTATCTGATACAGCAAGCCACAGAAGATGAGCTAATGATGAAAGTCTTGCCGCAACAAGTCGCAGGCCAGAGTGACTTTGCGTTATTAAGTGTGTATGACTCGCTCGTCGATATAATGCCTATCGGTGTGACGGATCAAGATTCAGACGGGATGCCGGGAATATTCGAGATGCTTTACGGCTTGGATGATAGTGACCCAAGCGATAAGTTCAAAGACTTGGATAAGGATAATTTAACAAATATCGAAGAGTATCTGTTAAATACTAAACCTGACAATTCGGACTCTAATGATAATGGGGTTTCAGATTTTCAGGAAGCGTATTTGAATTAAAGATGAAGGCTAAGGGTGATTATGTTCCGCTCTTAGCCTTATGGTAAGTAGCCGTTTTTGGCTTGCCTAGCTTAGTTGTTTGAAAGCGCGATATCTAATTAAAGTGATGCAGTGCAGAGCTCGGAATATCAGTGATAATACTATGAACGCCCATTGCTTTTAGGGTTTCCATTCTTTCAATACTATTCACCGTCCAACATGATACCTCAAGCCCATAAGATTTTGCGTTTCTCAATAAGGTTGGGCTAATCAACCTGTTGTTGATGACCAGTAGCTTGCAATCGAGCGATACAGCGGTCTTCAATGGCCTGCGATACCGGTATTCTGCGACATAGCCGGTGTCTATTTCTGGCGATAATCGGTTTATTTCATGTAGAATCCAGCGGCTGGCAGAAGTAACCGTTGCCTTATCATAAAGATTATTACTGCGAAAAAAATCTTGTAATCGCTTTACAATTAGTTTCAATACATGCCGATGATCGTTCTTTACTTCAAATTGCCAGCTTCGAGTATTTGGTACGCTATCTACCACTTCTTGTAGGTGTGGAATGTAACAGGGAGAGTGCCAGCCTGGTGTATTATGTCGGGAATCAACTTTGCTTAGAAAAGAATAGGGATAATGAGCTATCTTGCCTTGCAGGTTGCTTGTGCGTGACAAATTTCGGTCGTGATAGACTACCAACTCTCCATCTGAAGATAATTGAATGTCTAACTCGAAATCCAAACAGCCATTTGATTGAGCATGAATAAAGCCCGTTACAGTGTTTTCCGGCGCTTCGTTC
>NZ_LWGA01000996.1:0-3776 GCF_001635235.1 Oleiphilus sp. HI0117
TTGCCATTGAGGTACCACTAATAGTATTGGTACCGCCATTGCTCCAAGTCGACGTAATATCTGAGCCTGGCGCGAATATATCAATACATGCTCCCCAATTTGAGAAGCTTGAGCGGCTATCATATCGAGTTGACGACGCAACTGTGATCGCAGCAGGTACTTTATTTGGCGACCCGGAACAAGCATTTATATTTGAATTACCCGCCGCTACAGCAAAAGTAATTCCAGCATCAATCGCCCGGTTTACTGCAGCATCTAGTGCCGCTGAATTTCCGCCACCAAGACTCATGTTTGCTACAGCAGGAAATTTAGCATTTGCTGCTACCCAATCAATACCTGCAATTACGCCCGAAGCTGTTCCTGAACCATTACAATCAAGTACTCTAATCGCTGTCATATTTACATTTTTTGCAACACCCCAAGTGTTGCCACCAACGGTTCCAGCAACGTGAGTACCATGGCCATTACAGTCAGAAGCGTCTGCGTCATTATCAATGAAATCCCAACCACTTGTAGCTCGACCTGCATAATCACTATGCGAAGTAAGTATACCCGTGTCGATGATATAGGCATTTACACCACTACCATCTAGCTCATAGCTATAGGTGGTATCAAGCGGCAAAGCAGTTTGATCGATTCGGTCAAGGCCCCATGTCGCACTGTTTTGCGTTACGCTAGCACTCATTACCTGATCTTGCTCTATCAAAAGTACGCGAGGGTCGTTGCGAAGATTCTGTAATTCTTCAGCTTTTATTTTTAGCACAAAACCAGGAACTGAACTGGAGTATTGGCGCACCGCCTTCGCTTTGACTTTGTTAGATATATCAGTAGCCAATGCCTGAACTGATGCCTTACGCTGCTCAGGAGATTGGTTTTTAGAGAGCCCGAAAAACTGCGGGCTGATCGGTGAAGGGGAGTATATGCTGCGATTTCTGCTTGAGCTCTGCGTTGCGTTTTCGGGCTCTTTTAGTAAAACGATGTATTGTTCTTCAATTGACCGGGTTGGCGCAGCAGCAAAGTAGGGTGCAATTTGCGAAGAGCTGGAGAATGTTGTTGCTTGCTCAAACTCGCTAACAGCTTGCTCAGCCTCACAGACTAACCGGCTATCAGCATCAAGATTTGTTTTCCAGCTAACAGTCAGCGAATCAGTACTGGCATTTTCTATGACTGGCTCTGCTACAATTTCTAGTGTAACGGGCGCAACACCGGGTAATAAGGTTTTAAATGAAAGCACATTACTGGTAACGGTATTATCAGAAAGATCTGAAGACTCGACCCTAAAGTAATATCGGGTGTCGGCAGCAAGGTTGAAAACAGGAACGCTGTGTTCAGTAGAAAATCCATTTAGAGTAAAAGTCTGATCTAGGGACTCTTCGCTTAGCCCCAGACGAACCGTACGAGATGAAGACTCGGTAGTTGACCAAAGTATGTCTGCGCTGCTAACTGTAATATTTTCAACAATAGGCCCTGCGATAATTTGAGGTGCTGTCGTGTCAGGCAAAGCTAAAGTAGTAAATTCAACAGGCGCGGAAATGCTCGGCCCGTTCCCGGCTGCATCAGTGGAAGACGCCCTTAAGACATAAGTAGTATTAGCATCTAGACCACTTAAATACATTTCATGCGAACGAACCAAGGGCTCGCTTTGAAGCGTATTAGTGCTATTCCCGTCCGTATAGGAAACACCACTATCTGCTGCTTCGTTAGTCGTCCAGCGAACGATTGCGGTCGTTTGGCTTATGTCACTTACGATGGGTCCAGTTATTTCAGGTGCAGAAATATCAAGTTCAAATAGTGTGGTTACCGTTTGTGGTGAGCTTAATACAGGCCCATTTCCAGCAATATCGGAGATAGCAACAACAACTGAATACTGCGTACGCGGTGTAAGGCTAGGTACAACAAGTTGGTGACAAGTAGCGGCACTATCAAGGGGAAAATCGCTGCTGTCTTCCGTGCCGACGGTGACGACAGTAACAAGAGCTGTTACCGGCTCATCAGCGCAAAATGATACGGTAAATTTGTCATAGTCTATTGAGCTAATAGTTGGTCCGGTGACAAAAAATGGTAAATCGGAATCGGGTAAGGGGGATGTTCTAAAGTTAGCTGGCACTTGCTCAGAACTTAAGCCATTATCATCAATTGAAAATACAAGCGTCTCGTAGGCAGTATCAGCTGATAAGCCGCTTAATACTACAGAATGATTAGTCGTTAGATCTTGGCGGGAAAATGTATCACCTCCGCTAATTACGACCGTGCTATCGGATTCCTTATCCGTCACCCACTCTACGACTGCAGATACGTCACTTATGTTTTTTACGAATGGACCCGAAATAATTTTCGGCGGTATTAGCTCGGTTGTTGGGTTTGACTCCGTTGTAAAACTTATCGTCTCACTAATACTTTGCTCACCTTCAGAATTGAAAGCATCTACCTGAAGAAAGTAAGTTGTTTCTGCTTGCAAGTTATTAAGCGCGATAGCGTGAGCGGCGGTAAAGTTGAAATCGGATTCAAGCTGGTTCATTTCGTCAGACGTGAGGCCATAACGAACTTGACCTGTTGATGCCTTTTCTGTTGACCAGTTGACGATTGCGCTAGACGCGCTAACATCACTAACGAAAGGCTGAATTGTAAATAAGGGGGCAGGGAGCTCAGGTGCACTAGCTTCAGTTCCAGAGTTAAACTCCGCTATAGCGCAATCAGCACTATTACCTACAACATCAGTCAAACTTATTTGATACTCATAATTGGTGTCAGGTAATAGCCCGTTCAGTAATTCTAGTCCCGTCTCTCTTAATTCTGAATTCGCCTGCTGACTCCAAGTACTTGCTCCTTTTTCCCTGTAGTTAAGGCTTATTACTGCTAGCTCACTGCTTTCCCAAGTGACTTCGGCAAAATTAACAAATGCTTGGGCTGTAGGTGGTGTTATACAGTTTGGCGGGGTTGAATCTACAAATTCTGTACTTAAAGCACCAATCACTTTGCTAGCAATAAAACCTTCTATGTCCGTCGAATAAACCACACAGCGATATGCAGTATTAAACTCTAATCCAATTAGAGTAAGAAGATGGTTTTTGCTTAATTCTGTTTTATTTACCTCGCTAATCCCGTTCACCGATTCGCAAATTAGACGGCTATCTGAGTATCGATTCGTTTTCCAACTTAAAGTGATGCTGTTACCCGTCAAACGCTCAATAACAGGCTGTGAAATAATTTCAAAACCATTAGAGACACTTTGCGATTGGGTCGTAAAAGAAGAAACGTTGCTATGAACTTGATTTCCGCTTAGGTCGCTTGATTCGACTGAGAAGTAATAAGTACTCGCAGGTAAGAGATTAGTGACGCTCAATTGGTGCTTTGCAGAAAAGCCGGGAGATGATTCGACACGGCTTAGGTTATCAGGCTCTGTGCCAATGGACACAACAGAAGATGATGATTCATCGGTACGCCAGCTAATCATCGCGTTAGTGTTTGATACATCTTCAACTAAAGCACGCCCAATAATTAATGGCGGTTCAGTATCGGAAGTAGAAGCTGTCTGGAACTGGATCTCCCGAGTTTGTGTTGCTCTATTGCCAGCGGCATCATTTGAGGCAACGGTTAAATTATATAGCGTATTAGCACTTAGCCCTGTAATCTGAACTGAATGATCGCTTACAAGCTCAGTGTTATTCTGAACCCGGTAACTAATACCATCGTTAAATGAAACTGCACTGCTAGCCGCTTCGTTTGTCGTCCATTTCACTACAGCTACTGTATCTGAAATATCAGTAACCGTTGGC
>NZ_LWGA01000997.1:0-1261 GCF_001635235.1 Oleiphilus sp. HI0117
AATTCTGCTGACATCTCTCTCTCCGCTGACGCTTTTAATTTTTTCTTAGGTTCATTCCACCCTCATCATTCCCACATACAAGGTGAATTGCCCTGCAAAATAGGGCCACCTGGTTGGAGCGGGAATCCATTTGTCTGAATGACCTAGCTTATATTCATCCTATGCAAATCTTTTCATAACGTCCTTATCATTTGTTAATGTGCTAAATTTTTTCTATCGCAATAATCTTTAGTACAAGTACGGCACACTGATAGACGTATTGATAAGAACATTAATAGAGGAGCATAGCACCGTGTCGAAATATTGCGCGCCAATCACTGATATGAAATTCCATATAAAGGGCAATTCTGCTATCGACAATGACGATGCGGGCTTAATTCTCGACCAGGCTGCAGAGTTTTCAGAGCAAGTCTGGGGCAGCGTCAATCAACATGGAGACCAAAATGGCTGTCGTTACAAGGATGGTAAAGTACTACTAGACCCTAAGATTCGCGACGCATTTAAAGCTTTTTCTGAAGCAGGGTGGATGGGAATCTCGATGCCAGAGGAGTGGGGTGGGCAAGCGCTACCTGAAGCACTTAGCTCAAAGGTATCGGAAATGTTGACCAGTACCAACCAATCTTTATGCATGTTCACAGCGCTCACCAGCTCTGCATGTAAAGCTCTGATTTCATTCGGTAATGATGAATTAAAACAAACCTACCTTCACAACATGGTATCAGGTAATTGGACGGGCACCATGTGCTTAACTGAATCTCATTGCGGTTCCGACCTAGGTGAAATTAAAAGTAGCGCAAAGATTAATGCTGACAACAGTTACGCGATATCAGGTACCAAAATCTTTATCTCTACAGGTGATCATGACGCTAGTGACAATATTATTCATTTAGTACTCGCTCGTATTAAGGGTGCACCTGAAGGTATTAAAGGCCTATCTTTATTTTTGGTGCCAAAAATTTTTCCAGACAATAATGAATATAACTCCCTTAGTTGTATTGGTATTGAAGAAAAAATGGGGATACACAGCAACCCTACCTGCACGATGGCCTTTGAAGAAGCAAAAGGCTTCCTGGTTGGCGAAGAGAATGGCGGTATTAAAGCCATGTTCAAAATGATGAATGAGATGCGTCTGGGAACCTCCTTACAAGGCGTGGGTATGAGTGAACAGTCTTTTCAGGCCTCGTATCAATATGCTGTCGAACGTGTGCAGGGCCAGTCCCTGGATAAAAAATTGCGCGGACAAACCACTGGTTTGATAGGT
>NZ_LWGA01000998.1:0-4198 GCF_001635235.1 Oleiphilus sp. HI0117
TGTCAAAGCGATGTTATTAATATTAACAGTGATGCATCGCAAACAAAGGTATCGATGTCAGAACTCGATATTTACTGTCTTGCTCAATTGGGGCTCGCGTCTGGGCTTTTGTCAGATAATCTTCATGATCGTCTTGAGATTAGTCAGCCAGAAGGGCAACTAAAAAACGCCTGGATCAATATCGAACATCAAAAAGGCGCCTCATCATTTACCTTTGAAGCTGAGCTTGATCAGGTCTCTCTAGATGCTTATGAAGGAACACCCTCCGGGATGGGTATCAATGGATATGTATTTGCTGATAATCAGGGAGGCTTCGTAAACTTTTCAAGTCATGACTTTGAGCTGGGTTTCCCGGAATTATTTCTTGAGCCTTGGACGATGGCAAAGGCTGATGGTTACGTTGCGTGGGATATTCAAGAAGACGGCGTAGACGTTTATTCTGATGGCTTGCGCTTGGTGCAACAAGACGGAGGTTTGGTATATGGTGATTTTTCTATAAGGCTAAACGGAGAGGGCGATGAAGATTACTTGGATTTAGCCATTGCTCTTCAAGATCTTAGTGCTCCCAGCGCTCCGTCTTTTGTGCCTTACTATATTGTTGGTTCAGGTCTACATGATTGGTTAGTCGATGCCTTAAGGTCCGGTACCGTTGTTTCAGGAGTTTACCTGGGGCACGGATCAGTTGAAACTATTACTGCAGACAACAGCTTTACTTCTAGCATCGACCTGAATACTGAAAACCTGGTGCTCGACTTTGACAGGAATTGGCCGCCTGCTGAGCAACTAAACGCGAATATCTCACTTCAAAATGGTCAGTTGCTGGTTATTGCTCCTGAGGCCAAAATTGTCGACACAAAGCTAAATGAAGTTCGAGCTACAATGCTTGAGCCTGAAGGGGCAGCCAGCTCAATACTTAGAATAGAAAGCAGTACAAAGGCTACATCTGAAAACTTACAGTATTGGTTGGCTGAGTCACCAATCTCTGAACATACTGAAGCTGTTGCAGAGCAGTTAGTGTTCGAAGGTGACTTTGATGTTGACGTACTCTTGGATATACCCGTATCCGAAGGAGATGACGGCGCTGAGCTTGCTTATCTTATTCGCTCGACTTTAGAAGGGGTTAAGCTTCATCATCCCGATTCTGGAATCAGTTTTGACCGCGTGACAGGTGTCCTCGACGTTACAGAAGATAAGGGCGTAACAGCTAATGACGTAGAGGTTATTGCTTTCGGGAAGCCTGCATTGCTAAATATTTCTACTTCTTTTGATCCAGCTACATACGATTATCTGCTTACTGATCTTGAAAGTAATGAATTTAGAGACCTCTCACAAACGAATATAAGCCTGGCAGGTAATACCGATATCGAACAGGTTTTCGACTTTTTTGGCTATCAAACTACGGCGTTTTTGGGTGGAAGCTTCGATTACCTCGCTGAACTATACCTCCCAAATCATAAGGAGTCTGAGCCTTTTGTTGATATTCGAAGTAATTTAAAAGGCTTGACGCGAGACTGGCCTTGGCCCTTGGCGAAACATGTTGATCAACGAGAAGATTTCATTACTCGTCTAAAACTCAAACCTTCGCAGATGTTGGTATTGTCTAAACTGAACTTGGATAATAGTCAGGCGCTCAACACCGAATTATTGTTTGTGGATGGTAAATTTTCATTTGGAGAGGTTTCGATAAATAAGGCTAGTATGGAAGCGCCAGACTTAAGTGGCCTCAACATCGCGGCTAATCTCAATGAACTAGATGCAGATTCATGGATCGACTTTGTAGGCGATTTAATAGCCTTACCTTGGGAGCTGGATAGTGATAATAATACGGAAAGTATTCTTAAGAAAGTTCAGTTAGATGTTGCTTCTACAACTGCATTTGATCATAAGTTAAAACAAGCTCGTATAGAAATTTCTCAGCCAAGTGATGAGTGGCAAGTTGAGTTGAGAGGCGAGGATATCTCCGGAAAAATAGTTCTGCCGAATACTGATGGCGCTATCAAGGCAGATTTCAGCAAACTGGTATTAAGTAGCGATACACCAAGTTCAGACTTAAAGGAAGATAGTGCGCCAATTGACCCTAGAACGCTTAGTAATGTCGAATTCTCCGCGTCTAACTTGCAGTTAGATGGTCGAAAACTAGGTGCTTGGAGTGGTAATTTGCAGTCGTCGCCAACAGGAGCGATATTCTCAAATATAAAAGGCAGTGTTAAAGGTAGCCAGTTTTCCGGACGGCTTAATTGGCAGGTTTCAGAAGACAATTTACAGACCAGCATTCTGACAATGGATGGCAAAGGTAGGCATTTTGAAAATGTATTCAGATTGGCAGGTATTGATCCTCTTGTGAGTAGTGATGACTTTAGTTCAAAGCTTGCGCTTACCTGGCCTGGTGCACCTAAGGACTTTTCGCTAGGTAAACTATCAGGCTCTCTGTCACTGATACTCGAAGATGGATTTCTGCAAACTGACGATGAAAAAACAGGTGCTTTACGTCTGTTCGGCATCTTGAACGCTGAAGCGATAATGCGTCGTTTAAAGCTGGATTTCTCCGACCTGTATAAAAGTGGGGTCGGCTTCGACTCTTTTACGATGAACTCAAGTATAGATCAGGGCTTACTTACACTCTCTAAACCCTTGGTCATTGATGGGCCGGCAGGGAAGTACACCATAAACGGAAGTAGTGACTTAGCGAGTAAGGCGCTGGACCTGGACATGCTTATTGAGCTGCCTTTTTCGCAGAATGTGCCTTTGGCAGCTCTCGTTCTTGGTGCTCCTCAAATTGGAGGTTTAGTTTGGCTTGCAGACAAATTGCTTGGTGAACCCTTAAGTGCTTTAACTACTTCCCGATACGATATTACGGGTACGTGGCAAAAGCCTATAGTGGAATTAAAAGAGGCGGTAAACGCGAGCAAGAAAAAACGTAAGACGACTCAAACGCCTCAGCGAGTAACGCCACCAATAGAAGAGAGTGATGCGGGTGCAGAAAGCAATTTGGCACCGAATTAAAATACTACGACATCAATCAATTATATAAGGTAACGCCGTGGTTCGAGTTGCATGCATTCAAACGGTCAGTACTGATGAGCCAGAAGAAAATTTCAAGCTGGCGATGGAGGTACTCGAGCGTGAATTTTCTGGTTCTGATTGTGAGCTAGTTGTTTTCCCTGAAAACTTTCTTTATTTCGGCAGCGCACTAAATTCCCAGCTTCAGGAAAAGTTCGAAGGATATTTGGAAGCCTTTCGTCAATTTGCCAAAAATAATTCTATCAACCTGGTTTTGGGTAGTTTGCCGTTCCCCGCTTCGCTCTCACTTAGTTCACAAGGGAAGCAACGATATTTTAGTCGTAGTCTTCTGATTAATATCTCAGGTGAAGTACAGGCCTACTATGATAAGCAACATTTATTTGATGTTGAGGTCGGTGATGAGCATGGCGAGTATCGTGAGTCGGATACCTTTTGTCCCGGTGAAAGAACCGTAGTTGAAACGATAAGTTTCGAAGATGGTACTCAGGCCGGAATCGGATTTTCAATTTGCTATGATTTGCGCTTTCCAGAGATGTATCAGGACATGCGTAGGGCAAGGGCAAAAATATTACTTGTACCTTCTGCTTTTACCGAAAAAACCGGTCAAGCTCATTGGGAGTTATTGTTGCGTGCGCGAGCTATTGAAAACCAGTGCTTTGTTATTGCTGCAAATCAGGGTGGAGAGCATAGCCGTGGGCGTAAAACTTGGGGACAGAGTATGATCATCGACCCTTGGGGAAACATATTAAACCAGCTCGGCAAAGGAGCTGGTATTTGTAGTGCGAATTTGGATTTTAAAGGCTTGAATAAAATTCGCGCAGCGATGCCGCTATTTTCAAGTTAGCTGGCTTTACTCAATATCTTGAGTAATCGTTCGAATATATTGAAACAGCTTTTTACCCGCGCCAGTATTCTTTTGCTGGTCGTGATCTTTCTTAGCGTTGCGAACGAGCGCTCTCAGGTGTTGTACGTCTGTATCAGGGTTGTCGGAAATAAAATTACTAAGCACATCATTTCCACCGCTAATCAAACGGTCTCTCCAGGACTCCATTTGGTGAAGCTCTTGAGCATATCGTTGACTGCTGGAGTCAAACTGATCAATTGCGAACTGAATCGCTTCAGCGTCTTCTGCGCGCATTAGCTNCGCGAATTTTATTCAAGCCTTTAAAATCCAAAT
>NZ_LWGA01000999.1:0-1904 GCF_001635235.1 Oleiphilus sp. HI0117
TGAGTTTTTAGAGCAGCTTGCAGGCAAGGCTATTGATTACGCAAAAAATGAAGTAGAAGAGCTTAAAGCCTATATGAAAGAAGAGTTCGGTGTGGCTGAACTGAATCCCTGGGATGTGGGCTATTATTCCGAAAAGCTTCGACAGGCTCGTTTTGATATTTCGCAAGAAGCGTTAAAGCCATACTTCCCAGCACCAGTGGTTCTGCAAGGCATGTTTGATGTGGTTCAGAAACTGTTTGGCATTGAAGTCAAAGAGCGCCCTGAGGTGAAAACCTTCCACCAAGATGCTCGCTATTACAGCATTTATAGCGAGGGTGAAGAAGTAGCTGGTTTCTATCTGGATATCTATGCCCGAAAAGACAAACGTGGTGGCGCCTGGATGGCAGACTGTCGTGCACGCAGACGTTTGGCCGATGGCTCTGTGCAAATGCCGGTAGCTTTCTTGGCGTGTAACTTTACACCGCCTGTTGCGGATGAGAGCGGTAATCTGGCAGATAGCTTGTTAACTCACAATGAAGTGACGACACTGTTCCATGAGTTCGGACATGGTTTGCACCATATGTTAACCAAAGTCGATGTTGCTGGGGTATCAGGTATTTCTGGGGTGCCTTGGGATGTGGTTGAACTGCCAAGTCAGTTTTTGGAAAACTGGTGCTGGCAGGAAGAATCGATAGCTATGATCAGTCGTCACTACCAAACAGGAGAAGCGCTGCCGAAGGATATGTTGGATAAGATGCTAGCAGCGAAACACTTTCAAAGTGGCATGATGATGATGCGCCAGCTTGAGTTTGCCTTGTTTGACTTCCTCTTGCATAGAGATTACTCAGAAGCAGATAACACCGATGTGCAAGCAGTGCTGGAGTCTGTTCGAGAGCGAGTTGCGGTAATTGATTCGCCAGAATATACGCGTTTTAGCCACTCCTTTAGCCATATATTTGCTGGTGGCTATTCGGCGGGTTATTACAGTTATAAGTGGGCAGAAGTCTTAGCAGCAGATGCGTTTTCCCGCTTTGAGGAAGAAGGTGTCTTTAACGTGCAAACGGGTAAAGACTATAAAGAAAAAGTGCTCGAAGTAGGTGGTTCAATTGAAGCGATTGATATGTTTACCAGCTTCCGCGGTCGTAAGCCAAGTGTTGAGCCATTGCTTAAGCAGGCGGGAATCAAGGTATGACGCAGAAGATAACCAAGCGCTTTATCGCAGGTGCCGTATGCCCTCGTTGCGGTGAGATGGACAAGTTAGTGACGTATTCATCTGATGAAGGCACCTTTAAAGAGTGTGTCGCCTGCGACTTTACTGAGAAGCAAATAGCACAAGTTGAAATGTCAGAGCTTGATACGCGGGTTAATCATATCCCCTCAGGCCCTGATGACGAGCAGGCTCAGATAGTCCAGATTGTTGAGCTTAAGCCGAAGTAATTGTTCGCTTGAGCTAGGCCACTAAACTTCAGATTGTCCCTCTAATATAGCGATTATATTGGATAAGGCTTCCCTCATATCAGCCATAGTTTGTGTGCGTTTGATAATGGTAGGAAGCTGATCTTCCAAATTAGTTAATTTCGGAGGGATACGTCGAATGCCTTCGGTAATAAATTCATAGGGATAATGGTGGTCTTGTATGCTGAGCTTATTAAGCTCGGCAATTTCCTGGGAAAACTGGCTAATAATGTCATAGATAATGTCTTTGTGTTCGAGTGAGGACGCCTCCCAGTAAGCCGCATCCAATAGCTCGTGAAACGCGAGAAACTCATTCATAACATTTGAAATGGCAGGTTTAGGCATGACCTTTGGCTCCTGAGAACATCAGTTTTGACATATTTGTATATAAGAAAGCCTAGCAGAAGAGGCTGTAAAGGTAAGGCAGGCAGTAATAAATTTGTCGGTCACTGTTTCATAAGTGCCCAGTT
>NZ_LWGA01001000.1:0-2459 GCF_001635235.1 Oleiphilus sp. HI0117
GTGTGGTAAGGGCTTTTAACATGATTCTCAATTTATCTTTGTAAAGGTAGGTGGAGGGCATTAAACCATAATCTGGCTTTGTGCGCGAAACAGCTCGAAACAAAACACGATAAAAATTACTTGAAATTAAAAATGCCATCCCCACATAAGGTTTCAAGGCTTTTCAGGTCGGTGGTAAGCAAGGCTGCATTGATAATGCAGTCCCTCTCATAAGTTTGAGATAAATTGCTGCCGGAAAGCGACAAATCAATTTTTCTGAACAACGAAAAACGAGAGAAACAAATATATGTCAGCACAAGATAATTTAGAAGCAAAGCAGGAAACCCTTGGCTTTCAAACAGAGGTTAAGCAGCTTCTACATTTGATGATCCATTCCCTTTATTCAAATAAAGAGATCTTCTTACGCGAATTGATTTCAAATGCTTCCGATGCAGAAGATAAGCTGCGTTTTGAAGCGCTATCTAACAACTCTTTGTACGAAGACGATGGTGATCTGAAGATTCGTCTAGAGTTTGATGAAGAAGCCAAGACAGTGACATTAACTGATAACGGTATCGGTATGAATCGTGATGATGTCATTAACCACTTAGGTACGATTGCCAAGTCAGGCACTGCCGAGTTTATGTCTAAGCTAACAGGTGATAGCCAGCAAGATTCTCAGTTGATTGGTCAGTTCGGTGTTGGGTTCTATTCCGCATTTATTGTTGCCAAGAAAGTTGATGTATTCACGCGTAAAGCGGGTACAGATAAAGCGGAAGGTGTTCACTGGAGCTCCGAAGGTGAAGGTGAATTCACCATAGAGAATATCGAGCGTGCCGAGCGTGGTACTTCGATTGTGCTTCA
Source organism: Oleiphilus sp. HI0117 (assembly GCF_001635235.1). Taxonomy (NCBI): domain Bacteria; kingdom Pseudomonadati; phylum Pseudomonadota; class Gammaproteobacteria; order Oceanospirillales; family Oleiphilaceae; genus Oleiphilus; species Oleiphilus sp. HI0117. The sequence goes on from NZ_LWGA01001000.1 coordinate 844, forward strand.
CCTGAAAGAGGAAGAGGCTGAGTTTGCTAACGGCTGGAAGCTACGTAGTCTGGTTAAGAAGTATTCTGACCATATCGCCTTCCCGGTTGTGATGAAGTCTGAGCCAATGCCTGCTGAAGAAGGTAAAGAGCCAGAAGAGCCAAAAGACGAGACAGTCAACGAAGCCACAGCGCTTTGGTCTTTGTCTAAGTCTGAAATCAAAGAAGAAGAGTATCAATCTTTCTATAAGCATATTTCTCATGACTTCCAAGAGCCACTAACTTGGTCTCATAACCGTGTTGAAGGTAAATTGGACTACACAAGCTTATTGTATATTCCTTCAAAAGCGCCTTTTGATATGTACAACCGCGATGTACCGAAAGGGCTCAAGTTGTACGTTCAGCGTGTTTTCATCATGGATGAAGCTGAGCAGTTCCTGCCTCTGTACCTACGGTTTGTTAAAGGTATTGTTGATACTCGCGATCTTTCGCTGAACGTCTCTCGTGAAATCTTGCAGAGTGACAAGACCGTTGAAAGTATGAAGACTGCTTTGACCAAGCGTGTTCTTGATATGTTGACCAAGATGGCGAAGAACGATGCTGAAAAGTATCAGTCTTTCTGGGATGAGTTTGGCCAGGTAATCAAGGAAGGCTTGGCTGAAGACTTTGGAAATAAAGAGAAAGTTGCCGGTTTATTACGTTTTGCGTCCACTGAAGGGGATAGCAAGCAGACAGTTTCTCTAGCGCAGTACATTGAACGTATGCAAGAGAGCCAAGACAAGATCTACTATGTTAGCGCTGAGAGCTATGCAGCCGGTATCAGTAGCCCTCACATGGAAATCTTCCGTAAAAAGGGTATTGAAGTGCTTGTGCTGAGTGATCGTGTTGATGGCTGGATGATTTCTTACTTGAGTGACTTTGACGGTAAGCACTTGCAAGACATCACCAAAGGCGAGCTAGATCTAGGTGATATCGAAGACGAAGAAGACAAAAAACAGATCGAAGAAGCGAGCAAAACTTATGAAAGCTTGATCGGCCAGATCAAAGACTTGTTAAGCGACAAGGTTGAAGAAGTTCGTGTTACTAATCGTCTGACTGACTCGCCAGCTTGCTTGGTGGCCGGTGCACACGATATGGACGCACAAATGAAGAAGATCATGGAAGCAGCTGGTCAGGCTGTTCCAGAGACTAAACCAAGCTTCGAAGTGAACCCGGAGCACCCATTGGTTCAGAAGTTGAACGAAGAGCAAAATGATGACCGTTTCAACGACTTGGCCAACGTCTTGTTTGATCAAGCTGCTCTTGCTAGCGGTGAACAACTGAAAGACCCAGGTGCCTTTGTATCTCGCTTGAATAAGCTATTGTTGGACTTATCTAAGTAAGTCTAAGACCTAGCTAAGAAAGGGAGTTTGGTTTTGGCCAAGCTCCCTTTTTTTGTTTCTGCAATAAGACAAATCAATTCTCTTGAATTGCTTGATCAAGTGGAGCTCCTTTAAACGTCTTTGTTTCAACTAGTGATTTATTTAGGGGCTTCTCTTTCTAAAAATATGCTTGTCTAAATGTTAGCGCTGAACTATCTTTCTTTAACGGCTTTGAAAATATACAAAGCACTAAAGAATTCTATCTGTCACTATTGAA
>NZ_LWGA01001001.1:0-1278 GCF_001635235.1 Oleiphilus sp. HI0117
GCTTTCGGGCTCTCAGCATTTTATTTTTATCACCAGGGTCAAACTGCACTCCTGGACAGCGTCTTATCTAAGCAAGAAATAGGTAAGCTCGAACTTCAGCTTAAAAATCAGCAAGCCAAAATGTCTACGTCTGGACAATCTCTTGCTGAAACCAAAGCTGAGCACGAGCGTTTGACAAGAGAAAACCAGGCTCAGCAGGAAAAAATACAGGAGTCGGAGGGTGCGCTTGCGGTCAATCAGGATATTATCGACAACCTGAACTCACAACTCGCTTTGCTTAAAGAGGAAAACGAGGCCCTAGCAGCATCCTTGAGTCAGGTTAGGGCGTCTTTGTTGAGTGGCGCAAGCAATAGCGAAGTGCTGGCCGGAGAAAATTCAAGATTAAGCGATGAAATCAAGGTATTAAATAAGAAGTTAAAAGATAGAAAAGGCGCTTATCTTGCGGTTGTAAAACGTCAAAAAGAGACACGCTCAGAGATTGATTATCTTGCATCGAACAACGATAAACTCAATCAGGAGCTAGAGTCTAAGGAGCAGCGGATTACTTCGCTACAAACACAGATTTCACAGTTAAGCGCTTCGAAGACATCTTTGACGGAAGAACTTACCACTGTTAAAAGCGACTATAGCTTACTCGAAGATAAACTTGCTAGCCTTATGGCGCCGATAGGTCCAGCTAGTAACCCTACTACTTCTAAACCAGCGTTAAGCAATACGCTAAGCGCGCCAAGCAATAGCGCCCAAGGTGCAAACACTACGGAAAGTGGCTTCGATGGCTTGGAAGAAATTAAGATACAGAAGCCGCGTGTACTTATGCCAATTCCTTCTACTAGCGCCCCCGCCAAAGTTAAGGCCACTGAAAAAGCTGAAGCTTCTACCTTTGACTATGACAAAATAGCTATTCCATGAAGAGACTGTGTATTAGGGGAAAGTAAAAAACATGGATAGTTACAGAGGGGCGCATTTCCTTGCTGGCTCAGGACCAAGTTTTGTAACGGTTGCGAAAAGTTTATATCGTCGTCGATACCCTAATGTTGTAGTGCAAGGTGACTCCTGGTTTGATTACCCTGGCAGGCAGAAACATTTTTTCTACGGACCGAATAATTTACATCAGGCCCTGATGCAGATTATTCCTACTGGCGCAAACTGGTGGGATAGTAGCGTCTCAATGGCTACGGCAAAGCAGGTTTCGCGTGAATCCAGTGTATTTCGCTATGCTAAATACAATCGAGTTAGACTCGATGTATATTGTCTAAGTATGGGTGGGAATGATTTATT
>NZ_LWGA01001002.1:0-830 GCF_001635235.1 Oleiphilus sp. HI0117
TTTGTATTTTCATGCTAACTCTTGACCACTACGTAATCACTACGTTCATTACTGCTCCATATTCCTCTCCTATAGTCGCTTCCATACACATGGACTATAGGCTTTCTTGAGGAAGAAAGATTTGAAACGTCGTTCCTTTTTCGTTGCTTCTACAACTAATGGTACCTTTAGCATCCCTGACGAGGTTTTTGGTAATACTCAGGCCCAAGCCTGAGTGTCCGTCACCTTTTGTTGAGGTAACAGGTTTAAAAAGGCTTTTTGCTATTTCTTCTGGCAGGCCTGGGCCTTGGTCCTTGATCAGGATTTCTACGTAACCCTGGCCATTAAGGTTGATATTGGCTGCCGTGCTGATAAAAATAATGCCGCCTTCAGGCATTGCTTCCGAGGCGTTTTTAATCAGATTTGTAATGATTTGCTTGAACTGGTTCCTTTTCGTGCCGATTCGCTTCAAGTCCTGATCTAAGTCTAGCTGATAGGAAGTGTCGTGCAAGACGAATAAAGAATGCTCATATAAGGTGCAAAGATTCTTGATTTCGGTATTAATGTCGACGCCGGACTGTGTTTCGACGGCTTCTTGTTTTAGGTCGCGTAAACGTAAAATAATCTGACTTGTTCTATTTAGTTCTTCTCTGACAATATCAAGCTCTTCAGCTAGCTCGTGTTGCTCGTAACTTTCTGCAGGCCCCGTTAGTTTGTTAGACAAAGAGACCAAATAGTTATTAATGATGTTTAAGGGGTTGTTGGCTTCGTGGGCTATTTCCCTGGCTCGCTGTGCCATAGCTTCAGTGCTGGCATCGCTCTCAATGCGTGTAATTTTTTCCGTGGTCTTA
>NZ_LWGA01001003.1:0-1786 GCF_001635235.1 Oleiphilus sp. HI0117
CTAAGAAAACCGCGTACAAGTGTTTGGTACTTTTGCGCATATAACGCCGCAATTTGCGCGACGGAGTGGAATGGCGGCTTGTTTGCGTGTTTTTGCAAACAAGGTGACAGCCCACGAAGTTCCGCAAGATTACTTGGTTATATGCCTACTGCTTGTAGGGGCTGAATATGATTTTCTGGCCGTTTTGCTGATAAGTCATGAACTGACTGCAAATTAAGCCAAAACTCAGGTGACGTATTAAAAGACTCTGATAATAGCCATGCAGTTTCAGGGGTTACCCCACGCTTACCACGCACTATTTCATTTATGCGCTGTATAGGAACGCCTAGATGTAATGCCAATGCTTTTTGAGTTACCTCAAGAGGCTCTAGAAACTCTTTGAGAAGAATAACTCCTGGGTGTGTTGCTATGCGATTTGAAGGAATCATAATTTACCTCATATTTAGTGGTAATCCACTATTTGGACATCATGAGCAGCGTTAGAATCCCAGCGAAATACAATACGCCACTGAGAATTAATACGAATACTATGGAAACCGTCTAGGTCACCTTTAAGTAGCTCAAGCCTATTTCCGGGAGGCGACTTAAGGTCATCTAGGTTCTGAGCAGCATTAATAACATCAAGCTTATATAAAACTAACTCATGTATCTGATTGGGCAGCTTTCGTGCCCAACGACTAGAAACACCATTAAACAGATCTGATGTAGTTTTATTGCCAAAGGAAATAATCATTTAGGCATATTAACGAATACACGGTATTCATGCAACATATAACGCCGCAATTTGCGCGACGGAGTTAGATGGCGGCTTGTTTGCGTGTTTTTGCAAACAGGGTGACAGCTCACGGAGTTCCGCAAGATTGCTTTGTTATATTTAATCACGCAGCCTCAAAAGAAACTGAGTGAACGTTACCTAAATTGATATTTTGTTTGGCCTGCCAAAGGTCATAGTTGTCTTGCATTGCCAGCCAGCTTTCAGGACTACGACCTACAGCTTTGGATAGCCTTAATGCCATTTCAGGTGTTACACCACTTTGCCCCTTTAAAATACGGTTAAGTGTCGATGATGCGACATCTAGCTGTTTGGCTAAAAAGCGGCAGCTATAACCGAACGGCTCAAGGTATGTTTCTTTAATGAACTCACCGGGATGAGGAGGGTTATACATGCTCATTAGTGATAGTCCTCGTAATTTAATATGAATGCATTGCCATCTTTGAATTCGAAAGTTACTCGCCAGTTACCATTAACCGAAATAGACCAAATACCTTCACGGTCACCTTTTAATGGGTGCAATTGATAACCTGGTAAATCAACATCCTCGATTACATGAGCAGTATCGATAGCCGCCAGTTGCATTTTCAATTTCCTTGCATGGCTATTCTGAATGCCCGCAGTACTCCCTGATTCAAAGTACTTTTTGAGACCTTTATGCTTAAACGATTTAATCATAAGCTGATGGTAGCATGATGCGCACTACGCATCAATAAATATAACGCCCAGCTCACCGGAGGAGCAAAATTGGCGTGACTTTTTGCTCCAGCAAAAAGCGCGACACATTTTGCGGAGTCCGGTGGAGCTGCTTGTTATAGCTTTTATTGGTATTCAAATTTGGTTTTAGCCTCACCAGTTTCATTTATAGTTAGTGTAAATGACTTCCAATCACCGCCAGTATGCGATTTCATAACTGAGTGAAGCTTAGGCACAACGGTATAGAGCCGCTCTCTTTCAGGTTTTACAAGTGCCTTTGAGACCCTTTTACCATCAATTACATAACTAAATTTGGAT
>NZ_LWGA01001004.1:0-2578 GCF_001635235.1 Oleiphilus sp. HI0117
TCTAATGACATCCATGAGTCGCCGTAACAGAGGGGCTTATATTTCATTAAAGGAATCGTCAAAGCACCAAAGTTATCGTGCACGATACAAAGCTGCTTGAAGCTTCCAGCCATGTCATCAACCAGATTAAGCAGGTAGCTGTCTGCAGCATCCCAGGCACGCAACTGACTACGCTTTTCAACAGGATAACGCTGAAGCTCATAATTCTGGCCGTTAGCGGTAAATGCGTTGGGATTTTCTGATGAGGAAGAAGACATAAAGGGATTTTAACTAATGAGCGAACTGAGCATTATAGCTCAAGCCATGCCTATCAAGAAGAGCCTAAGTTTACAGCGCAGCGCCAGCCTGACAAGCAACAGAAAGTCTCTGCCTACAAGCCTGTTGATACAATTGCTGCGCCTTGCTTAAGTTCTTAATAACACCGAAACCGCTTTGATAGAAACGACCTAATTGAAACTGAGCCTGAGCACTTCCTGATTTTGCAGCCACTTCAAACCAACGAAATGATTCATGCGAGTCGTGTTGAGGACCATCTTGTAAATAGATTTGCGCCAAACTTAGCTGAGAATCGATATCACCTTGTTCGGCTGCCAAGGTATACCAACTAATGGCTTCAGCTATGTTTTTACCAGAGACTTCACCAGAATGATAAATTCTGCCTAGTTGATACTGAGACAGTATATGCCCATGATCAGCCGCCCGTCTCAACCAACGCAAAGCCCTTTTCGGTTTAGCTTCGACACCCAATCCATTTAAGAGCATTAGCGCTAAGTTATACTGAGCTTGAACGTCTCCCAACTTAGCCGCCTTCTTGAACCAGCTATTAGCCTTTGTTTCGTCTTTGACGTCTTCATTGGTGTAATAAATTAAGGCTAGATTATATTGAGCTGAGGTATCGCCCTGTTCGGCCGCTAGCGTATACCACTTTATCGCTTTATTAATATCTCTAGGTAAACCGTCACCTTTCTCATACAGCACAGCTAGATTATTTTGCGCTTCCAACAAGCCTGACTCAGCGGCTTCTACGTACCATATCTGCGCATTAGAAATGTTCTTAGCGACACCTAAACCTTCCTGATTAATTCGGGCCATATAGAATTGGGCAATGCTATCGCCTTTATAAGCTAATGGCTCCCATATATTTTTGGCGCAGACATAGTCTCCTGAATTGAAGCAGTGGCGGGCTTGGTCAGAGCTCGCATGCATCTCGATAGAAGTAACCAATAAAAGAAAAGCTAGAGTAAATTTAATATGAGCAATAAAGCTCGGCCAGAAACCAGTATTCAATACAAGATACCCTTAATCATCTGTCACCCGAAATAAGTACGTATCAGTATATACCAGCAACCCGGAAATAGGAGGTTATCTATATATTATGGGAAGCCAGCTAATGTACGTTTTACTCTTAGTATCGCGAAGCTGTAAAGTTAGCGGTGTTGAATCTAGACTTATTAGAGGTTTGATTCTTGGCAAAAGCTTTAAGCTGGTAAAAAAGAATATTCTTTTACATTAGCCAATGTTAAATACCTCGACGTAACTCCCAAGGGAAAACCTTCCCCATGCTGTTTAATAAAGTCTGCACAATTATAGGGTCCATTAAGTCAGTGAGTTCCCACTGACTTAAAAATAATAGCGCTAAATACTGATCAGCCAGGCTGAGGTCTTGTTCGCCACATGTCAGCATATCTGCAATTGACGAAAACATTGGCTTATCATCACTCTTGTACATCAAACGCCCATAAGAACAAACAGGCTTGCCTAAGACCATTGCCTCATGAACCAAGTTAGAGTTAACCGATACGACCCCAACACAATTTTTATGCGCGGCTAAATCAATACTACGGATACCTTTCTTAGCCTCGATAAATGTCACACCCTTTGGTAACGTCGGAGCATTAGATAAGCGGCATTTTTTAGCAGGATGCTCAGTCACGATAATGTTCACACCTTGCGCTTCCGCATAACTCCGATCAATTAGCGCCTGAGCCAATAAATCGTTGGCGCCCTTCTGCCCATACAAGCTCTCAAAACCAGAATCAGAAAACTTCAGGTTATAGTCCTCTCCTCCTTGGAGTGGCAATAAACAAAAAGGCTTTTGAGTAAGGCCTGCGATATCAACCTTTTTAGGCCTCAAGAAGTGTTGAGCGCGAGCTTTGCAGTGCTCTAAATCGCGTCGACCTATGCGCTCAACATAATCAACGCCAGAGTCAAACTGAGTGTGGCTGCGTGCATTGGCCCCATGAGGAGAGATTTGATAAGACGATCTCGGTAGCCAGCCATGTTCAACAACAAGCGTTTTATCGCCATCATCGACAAAACGCTCCGACCAATTAATTGAAACAGGGGGTATTGATTCAAACAAGTCAGGATTGCTATGGACAGTTCGAGCAAGCATGCTGAAAAACATTGTCTTCGCACAGGCTCCGCCCTTCAAACCCAATATAGAGGTAGCACTCGACCAATTTGACCGCCTCCCAAAGCGTTTGAATATCACATTGTCATGAGCCTTAAACTCTTTTGGGATAGCCCCCCAATAAGTCTTTTTATATTTCTTCACTGTCAATATCCATTATTTAAG
>NZ_LWGA01001005.1:0-1903 GCF_001635235.1 Oleiphilus sp. HI0117
AGTAGAAGTTCTTATCTGAGTCGACCAAGAATTCAACCGTCCCTGCACCGACGTAATTGCAAGCTTTGGCTGCTTGTACAGCCGCTTCACCCATGCGCTGGCGAAGTTCAGGGTCGACAAATGGCGAAGGCGCTTCTTCAACCACTTTTTGGTGGCGACGCTGGATAGAGCAGTCGCGTTCACCAAAATAAACAGCATTACCGTACTTGTCGGCGAAGACTTGAATTTCAATATGACGAGGTTTGATCACGGCACGCTCAAGAATCAGCTCACCACTGCCAAAAGCATTCTCAGCTTCTGAACTAGCTGTTTTGATTTGTGCTTCCAGCTCGCTCTCTTCAAAAACCAGACGCATACCACGTCCACCACCACCGGCAGAGGCTTTTACCATAATAGGGAAGCCGATGGTTTGGGCTTCTTTTAGGAGTGTCTCAATGTCTTGATCAGCACCTTCATAACCAGGGATACAAGGCACACCGGCCTTGGTCATAGCGATCTTTGATAAACGTTTGCTACCCATAAGCTCGATTGCTGCAGAAGGTGGGCCGATAAATTCAATATTGGCCTTTTCGCAAGCGTTGGCGAAGTCACAGTTTTCAGACAAGAAGCCATAGCCAGGGTGAATGGCGCCAGCGCCAGTTAGTTTAGCGGCCGCAAGGATTTTGTCTGCGACTAAATAGGATTCGCCTACTGGTGCTGCACCAATACATACCGCTTCGTCTGCGTTAAGAACATGTGGCGCACCCGCATCAGCTTCACTGTAAACCGCAACGGTTTTATAGCCGAGCGACTTAGCTGTACGCATCACACGAACGGCAATTTCTCCACGGTTTGCAACTAATACTTTTTCGAATGTCACTTGTTTAGACATCTTAATACTCTCTTTTTATCGTTATTCCCTCGAAGGCGGGAATCCATTGTTTTGATGATAACTGACTACTCTGCCCAGCTAGGCAATCTCTTCTGTACAAAGGCCATGGTGCCTTCCTGGCCTTCTTTACCTTGTACTGCTTGTGAGAAGGAATGGGCTGCAGAGTCTAATAACTCTTCCAATGGTTGTTTGCCGACTCCGAGTATCAGTTCTTTCGTGATACGGTTAGCATCTGGTGCACAGCGTTTAACTTGGCTAAGTACTGATTCTAGGTCTTCTTCAAGTGCTTCACTTGTTTCATGTGCCTCGTGAACAATGCCCAGCTCCTTAGCTTCCTGACCGTTAAAACAAGACCCTAATAAGGCTAGACGTCTCGCTTGGGTTAAGCCAATGCGTGTCACGACAAATGGAGCGATTTGAGCCGGTGGAATACCCAGGCCGGTTTCAGGTAAGCCAAATTTTGCGTCACTAGAGGTTAGGGCAACGTCGGAAATACAGGCAAGGCCAAAGCCTCCGCCCAGGACTGCCCCCTCTGTGACCACAATGAGTACCTGTGGAATCTGATTCGCATAAGTAATCATGCGTCCAAATTCGCGGTTCAGCTCGTAGAACGGGTCGTTTTGATCAGCAGTTTTAGAGCCTTCCGCCATACGGGCACCTGCCATATCTTTAATATCGCCGCCAGCGCAGAAGTGGCCTTCTGCGCCCCGTAATACTACTGCACGAATGTCTTCCTGTGTTTGAATACTTTCAAACACAGCCATTAACTCTTTAACCATTTTTAGGCTCATCGCATTGCGAGTTTTAGGGCGGTTGAGTGTGATATGCAGTTCATGGTCTCGCTGTTCAAGTAATAGTGTTTCGGTTTCTGGTAAAGTCATAGTTAGTGATCTCTTCGTCATTTAATAATTTACATAATAGATCCCGGCTAAAAAGAATGCCGGGATGACGAGGAAGGGTTTACTTCTTCTTGCCGGGTAAAATACCCATTAGCTTGCAGATAATGCCGAGCATGATTTCATCTGCACCGCC
>NZ_LWGA01001006.1:0-3601 GCF_001635235.1 Oleiphilus sp. HI0117
TTTCATCGATCTGTCCAAGGCGAAGCAAGTAAGAATAAACGTTTGGAACAAAAATTAGCCGAGCTACAGGCTCGTCATGAAAAGTACCAGGCTGAGGTCAGTGAACACTTTATGGATACCGCGCAAGCTGTACACACCCTCAATAAAAGCTACCGAGAGGTGCATGAGCAGCTCGCTAAAGGCGCAAGCCGCTTGTGCAATGAAGAGCAAGCTGAAGATTTTCTAGCAATCGGCCAATCTAACGCAAGTACTGATAGTGCTGCACAGAAACCCCGCGCTGAAGTTTACACACCACCTATGGACTATGCTCCAAAGAATAGCGACGCCGACACAGGCACACTGTCAGAAACTTATGGCATTACTAAAAAAGAAGTTAGCTCGGAGCAAGAAGAAGAGCTGCTTGTTAAAGAGCCACCAAGAATCTAGGCCATTAAACTGGATTATCGATATCGATAAACTCAAACTCGATATCAAACTTTTCCTGTAAATGTTGCCCAAGTGCTTGAATCCCCCCTTTCTCGGTCGCATGATGGCCTGCGGCGAAATAGGCGACCCCGGTTTCTCTTGCGACGTGAACGGTTGGCTCGGATATCTCACCACTTAGGTAAGCATCAAGGTTCTGACTCACTGCAAGGTCAATCATCCCCTGGGCTGCACCAGTACAAAACCCAATATTCTGTATTAACCGGTTAGGCTCACCAACAAACTCGCATTGGCGACCTAGCTTGTTAGTCACATGCTCGGAAAACTGCTCAACTGTGACCGCCTTATCTAAGCGACCAACCTGCCCCACAGAACGCGGGTTTCCGAGTTCCAGTGGCCCCGTTATATCGATACCAAGACGCAGCGCGAGCTGAGCGTTATTTCCACACTCTGCATGAATATCGACAGGTAGGTGGTAAGCTAAGAGACTAATGTCGTTGACAAGTAACTGCTTAATTCTCTTTTTCTTAATACCCGTAATAGGCTGAGCTTCACCTTTCCAAAAGTAACCATGATGAACCAAAATAGCACAAGCATTCTGCTCTACTGCCGCATCTATTAATGCTTGGGAGGCGGTTACTCCACCAACGATTCGCTTAACAGAAGCTCGACCTTCTACCTGGATACCGTTCGGGCAATAGTCCTTAATCTTATCAACCGATAAATATTGCTGAAGATAGGTACTCAATTCTTGTAAGTTAACCGACATGATTACGGACCTAAGCTACTTGATGCGATATTCAGCGGAACGAGCGTGGGCTGTCAATCCTTCACCACGAGCAAGTACCGATGCCACCTTCCCTAACTCACTTGCACCCTCTGCTGAGAAGTGCAAAATCGAAGAGCGTTTCTGGAAATCGTACACACCTAGAGGCGAAGAAAAGCGTGCAGTTCCAGAAGTTGGTAATACATGGTTAGGTCCAGCACAATAGTCACCAAGCGCTTCGGCGGTATAGCGGCCCATAAAGATTGCGCCTGCATGGCGAATCTCTGTCAACAAGGCATCGGGATCTTCTACTGATAACTCCAGGTGTTCAGGTGCTATCAGGTTGCTAACATGAGCCGCTTGGCTCAGAGAGTCGACCTTAATGAATGCTGCCCTGGATACCAGCGATGCTGTGATTATTTCCTCACGCTCCATCGTTGGCAACAATTTGCTAATACTGGCTTCAACCTGATCTAAAAACTGCTCGTCTTGTGATATCAAAATAGGCTGAGCGTTTTCATCATGCTCTGCCTGTGAAAACAGGTCCATTGCAATCCAGTCTGGGTCAGTTTTCCCATCGCAAATCACAAGAATCTCTGAAGGACCGGCAATCATATCAATACCAACGGTACCAAATACTTCTCGCTTGGCGGTCGCCACAAAAATATTTCCTGGCCCAACAATTTTGTCGACTGCTGGAACAGTCGCTGTACCGTAAGCTAAGGCTGCAACCGCTTGAGCACCCCCAATAGTGAAGACACGGTCGACGCCGGAAAGCGCCGCAGCTGCCAATACAAGCTCGTTAACTTCACCCTTAGGTGTTGGCACCACCATGATGACCTCAGGCACACCTGCTACCTTTGCAGGAATAGCATTCATCAAAACAGACGAAGGATAAGCCGCTTTACCACCTGGCACATACAAACCTGCCTTATCAAGTGGTACTACTCGCTGGCCAAGGCGCGTGCCATCCACTTCAGTAAAGTCCCAAGAACCCTGATTCTGTTTTTCGTGATAGCCTTTTACCCGCTGTGCAGAGATCTCCAAAGCCTGCTTTTGATCGGTAGGTAGGCTTTGAAGCGCTTCCATTAAGCGTGCCTTTGGAATCTCTAGCTCAGAGGCACTTCCAACACTCAAACCATCAAACTTAGAAGTGTATTTAACCAAGGCATCGTCGCCAGTAGATTTAACGTCATCCAGAATCGTTTTGACCGTCGCATGAACGTCATGATCAAGCTGATCATCCCATGCAACCAATTGCTTTACAGCAGCTTCAAAATTATCATCAGTACTGGATAAACGTTTAATATCTACCATTGAGATTTTCCTGTGTTAATAGTCATAACTCACCGAAGGTCAGCTTTGATAGCTTTATTTAACGGCTTTCTTCATTTTTTCAATAATTGGTTGAATTTGTGCGTGCTTCATTTTCATTGACGCACGATTCACAACAAGACGAGTTGTAATATCAGGGTGAATCATTTCCCTTGGCTCCAAGCCATTTGCTTTTAGGGTATTTCCGGTATCGACGATATCGACAATTTCATCAGCTAAATCTAATAGGGGCGCCAACTCCATCGCCCCATACAGCTTGATGATGTCAGTCTGAATACCTTGCTGCGAATAGAATGCTTTAGCCAGGTTTACAAACTTAGTGGCAACACGAATTCTTCCCTTAGGGCTAACACTACCTTTTTTCGCAGCAGTCATTAACTTGCATTTGGCAATACCTAAATCTAATGGCTCGTATAGGCCATCCGCGCCATGTTCCATTAGGACATCTTTTCCGGTAACACCGATATCTGCGCCGCCGAATTGAACATATGAAGGCACATCGGTGGCCCGGAGAATAATCATTTTCACATTCTCTACAGTGGTATCAAAAATCAGCTTTCGACTACTGGTGACATCTTCTAGCGGCTCGATTCCAGCCTCTTTAATCAGCGGAAGCGTCTCTTTCAAGATGCGCCCTTTTGACAAAGCAATTATTAGATTCTCTGACATAATTTTTTACTCTTAAACTTCACCGTCTAACTAGGCAGGCGCTTTATTTTTGCACCCAGTAGCTGCAGTTTTTCTTCAATGCATTCGTAACCACGATCAACATGGTAAATACGATCAACAAGCGTATCACCTTTCGCAACAAGCCCCGCAATTACCAATGAAGCAGAGGCACGAAGGTCAGTTGCCATAATAGGCGCAGCATGTAATTGCTCAACCCCGGTAATGATCGCAGTGTTGCCTTCGAGCTTAACGTCAGCCCCCATGCGCATTAACTCGTGAATATGCATAAAACGGTTTTCAAATACTGTTTCTGTAATTGAACCTGTGCCTTCTGCTACGCAATTCATCGATGCAAACTGTGCCTGCATATCAGTTGGAAACCCGGGATAAGGTGCAGTTTTCACTGAT
>NZ_LWGA01001007.1:0-2931 GCF_001635235.1 Oleiphilus sp. HI0117
AATCGTCTACTTAAGTAACTCAGGTATTCGAGAGCTCCTTGAGTCGATGCTAATACGTCACGTCGTCCATCGTACCACCAGTTTTGATGCAAACCATAAATCTTCCCGGTACCTGGAATAAACTGCCATAAGCCTGAAGCACGGCCATGACTGTATGCGAAAGGATCGTAGGCACTCTCGACAAAAGGTAGTAGTGCTAGTTCCATCGGTAGTTTACGTTTCTTAACTTCTTGCACCACATGGTGAAGATAGCGTGAAGAGCGCTTAAAGGTTCGGTCTAGATAATTGGGGTTGTTTACGTACCAGCGTAACTGGCTTTGAATGCGCTTGTTGTCAAGAGTCAGGTCGAGTGTAAAGTGCTTTCGAATATCGTCAAGCAGGTCGCCTTGGTCAGGGTTATGGCTAGGTCTATCACGAAGAAGCTGAAGCTCCTGATTGACTTTCTGTTCCAGCTCATCAGTTGGAGTGATAAAACCGTATTGCTCGTAGTTACGATTCTGCTGTTTGTTATGTTCGGCAGATGCGCTGTCGATAAGCTTATTATTCAGAGCAAAACTACTGAATAGATCTTCATCTGGGCTGCTCAAAAGGCCGCTAACGAAAAACTTTTCTTTTGGCTCCACCGTTTCGTCAAATATTTGAGAGATTAAATAGGGTGGTGCTGTTAGTGCTTCGTTGTCGGAATTACTAGCTGGTGTCGTACTGGTGTGCTCTGGGGAGGGTTGGAGCTTTGCTTTACTAGCAGTTGACGCTTGCTTAATGCCACTTTCTTGAGTATTTGAGATTTGTTCGCTTACTTGAGTGTTTTCCTTGCTCTCAATGTCGGGGGTAGGTTCGCTTTTGTTTGATGTTGTGTTGCTGGAAACTGACGGCACCGAGCTAGGGGGGGCAAGCTGTCCGCGCGACGAATCAAAGCTCGCGCAAGCGTTAATAAGCAAAAGTAGAACTATAAGAGGAAAATGACGCATATCGATTGGGTGGCTATTTTACTGCTGCGAGAAAAGGAACACATTTTGTTAGGCGTTAAGCAAGTTTTCCCGCCCAGTCTATGAAGTAGGGGCTTTAGGGTCAACTGCTTGGAGCTAAATAATTAGTAACAAATTTAACTCTGTAAGTGCTAACCCGTTGTTACTATGGTCAGAACTGATCTTTCGCGAGCCTTGTTGCGGCAAAAATATCTGGCTCACAGCTATTCGTATTGGGGAATAGTTGTTTAACATTCGAAGCTAAGGCTGGATCGTTGCTTCTAAAAAACGGGTTTATCTCCAGTTCTGTTTTTAGTGTGGAGGGGATAGTGGATAAGCCACGCTTACGCAAATCGGTGGCTTCTACTAAGTAGTTTTGTAGTGCCTGGTTGTCTGGCATTAGACTCAGTGCAAAATCTAGATTGGATAATGTATATTCGTGTGCACAGAAGATGCGTGTCGTCTTCGGTAGTAAGCGGATTTTTCCAAGCGAGTTATACATTTGTTCAGCACTGCCTTCGAATAAGCGACCGCAACCACCTGAGAATAGTGTGTCCCCACAAAACAATGCGTCTAGTTGTTCGCAATAGTAGGCATTATGATCAAGCGTATGACCCGGAACGTCGAGGCTTTTGAATTGTAAGCCAAGTAAGCTGATCGCTTCGCCTTCAGACAGTTGCTCATCGATACCTTCAACTTTTGAGTGAGATGAGCCGAAGCTTTTACAGTCATATTGATCTTTAAGTTTTGCCAAGCCTCCCGTGTGATCAGGGTGGTGGTGAGTGATAAGAATTGCTACTAGGTCTAGCCCTTGTGAATTCAAATAATCTTGAGTGTCACTAAATGAGCCAGGATCAACAACGACAGCCTGCATGCTCGCGTCATCATATATACACCAGATATAATTGTCTGAAAAAGCAGGTATGCCATGAACTTTTATCATATGATAACTCTCACTTAGGTTGATTTGTCATAGCTTAGAATGAATACTGGGTAAATTAAAGCTACTTTAGATAGAGTCTGCTTTGTTGCGAGCACGCTGCGGGAGCTTTGCGATGTCAGGGTTACAAGATTTGGATAAAAATGCACAGGCTAACAGTTCTAAACAACAGCAACTGGAACAGTGGTTTCAGAGTGCTTTAGGACGTAGTTTATTAGCTGACCAACGGCGTAATATAGCAAATAAAATACATCGCTTGTTTGGCTATCACCAGGCTGAGATAGGTGTCTCGCATAGGGTGCCAGTAGGTAACCCAAGTAGCTTGGGGCATAAATTTTATGTGTTGCCAGAGTGGGAACCGGACTTACCTGAAAACTCTATTATTTCTTCTTCTGAGGAATTGGCATTAGAAAGCGAAACCCAAGATGTTGTTATCTTGCACCATGCACTAGATTTTTCCAGTGCGCCTCATCAAACCCTGCGAGAGGCAGCCAGGGTGCTCAAGTCTTCTGGTACGATGGTGATAGTTGGGTTTAACCCTCTCAGTACTTGGGGAGTGAGGAGGTTGTTAGGGAGGTCGCAGCAAGCACCCTGGAATAGTTGTTTTATTGGTGGTAAGCGAATCGAAGATTGGTTGAATTTGCTCGATTTTAGGGTGGGAACTACTAAATACCATTACTACGGCCTGCCTTTTAATAATGCAGGTTTATTTAGGCGTTTTTTGTGGCTCGATAAAGTGCTCAATACAAAAGTCCCCCTAGGCGCATACTATTTGATATCGGCACAAAAACAGGTCGGTTCACGAATCAATTCCTACTCAAAATGGCGTCGAGGTGCAAAGGTCGTAGGAATGCCTTTGGCAAGCTCACGGCACACTCGGGTTTTGGAACAAGACTTTTCAGTTTATAACGAGAAAGATAAAGAAGAATGATAGAGATTTATACCGATGGAGCCTGTAAAGGCAACCCTGGACCGGGAGGTTGGGGAGCATTATTAACAAGCGGGAAGCATCAGAAAAAGATTTAT
>NZ_LWGA01001008.1:0-2575 GCF_001635235.1 Oleiphilus sp. HI0117
AATGGTTGTAAAGCCTTCATATCCGGCGCTGGCGATACTGACCTTTTAGTCACAATGCTTAGAACTGGCGAGGCAGGCCCAAAAGGTATTACTTGCCTTGCCATACCCGCTACAAGTGAAGGTATCAGTTTTGGTAAGAAAGAAGAAAAGCTCGGATGGAGCAATCAACCGACCCGCTTGATTCATTTTGAGAATGTACGCGTACCCAAAGAAAACCTTTTGGCACATGAAGGTGACGGTTTCAAGTTGGCGATGGAAGGCCTAGATGGCGGCCGAATCAATATTGCTGCCTGCTCAGTCGGTACTGCGCGCGCGAGCCTGCAACAGAGTATTAACTATGTTAAGGAGCGCAAGCAATTCAATCAGACGATTGCCGATTTTCAAGCCACACAGTTCAAACTGTCTGATATGCTGACAGAGCTTGTAGCCTCTCGCCAGATGATCCGCCTAGCCGCATTTAAACTCGACCAAGGTGCAGCCGATAAATCGGTTCATTGCGCGATGGCTAAACGCCTAGCGACTGATCTCGGTTTTAAGATTTGCGATGAAGCCCTACAATTGCACGGTGGTTACGGCTATATCAAGGAATACCCTATCGAACGTTACTTTAGAGATACGCGCGTGCATCGTATTCTCGAAGGTACTAACGAAGTAATGCGCTTAATCATTGCTAGAGCCTTGTTATCTGATGAAAACTTCCAGCTTCTCGGATAAGCTAGTAGGCAAGCTTCGCGCATTCCAATCTTCTGAAAAAGGAAAGAACACCCGCTATGACACAAGAAAATCAGAATATTTCCTCTAGTGACAAAATTATTGTTACTGTCGATGGTCATATTGCTAAAATTACTATCAACAATCCACCTGCAAATACCTGGGACTTGGAAAGCCTTGGCGCGCTTTCAAGCGTCATCGTAAAACTCAATGCAATGAGCGGAATAAGTGCCTTAGTCATACACGGGCAAGGCGAAAAGTTTTTCTCTGCTGGTGCAGACCTTAAGCAGTTTAGTAGCGGCGACAAGATACTTTCAAAAGATGTTGCACACCGTTTTGGCGAAGCATTTGAAGCCCTTGCAAGTTTTAAGGGTGTATCCATCGCGGCTATCAATGGTTACGCGATGGGTGGAGGTCTTGAGTGTGCACTTGCCTGTGATATCCGTATCGTCGAAGAACAGGCTCAGGTTGCACTGCCTGAAGCAGGTGTTGGTCTTTTACCATGCGCTGGTGGCACACAGCGGTTGAGTTGGTTAATTGGCGAAGCGTGGGCAAGTAAAATGATCTTGCTCGGGCAGAGAATGGATGCCGAAACAGCCGTTCAAACCGGATTAGCACTAGAAAGTGTACCGAAAGGCGAGGCCTTATCAAGCGCCATGAACTATGCACAGTCTGCAAGTAAGCAAAGCCCCGATGCTTTGTTTGCCTGTAAAAAGCTTTTAAGTACAGCTCGAGAAAACGCCATATCGCTTTCACTTCAGCATGAGCGCACCGAATTCATTAATCTAATTGGTGGTGACAACCAGCTTGAAGGCACTAATTCGTTTCTCGAGAAACGCTCTCCAGAGTGGAAAAAGTAAATGAATAAATCATCACAAGCAACTGAGACTGTCGAAACAACAGCGTCCGAAGAAGTGCTAGTCGAAGTACTTGCTGCTAAAAATGGCAGTGTGGGAGTTTTAACACTCAACTCCGAAAAGACGCTAAACGCCCTATCGCTTCAAATGGTCCGTTTACTCACGCAGTCACTAAAAGATTGGGCAAGTAACGATGATATTCAAGCTGTAATTTTAAAGGGGCAAGGCAGCAAAGCCTTTTGCGCTGGCGGCGATGTCCAAGCACTTTATCGCTCTGCGATAGCACAACAAGACGGTGCTTGTATCGATGCAGAACAGTTCTTTTTTGAGGAATATCAACTCAATTATCTTATTCATACTTATGACAAACCGATCATTTGTATTGGGCATGGCTTTGTCATGGGTGGTGGTTTAGGTTTACTCGCTGGCGCCAGTCATCGAGTTATCACCGACACCACTAAACTGGCTATGCCCGAGATAACTATTGGTCTGTTCCCTGATGTAGGTGGAACACAATTTCTTAATCAGGTTCCCTATAATCTAGGATATTTTCTGGCGTTAACGGGCGTAGCTATTAATGCAGCCGATACACTATTTTGCCGCTTAGCTGATTTTGCCATTGAGTTAAATGATGTCGAAAAGCTGATTCATGCAATATCCAAGCTTGAATTTTCAGAAGAAAATGATAACAACCACCTCTTGGTAACAGAAGCTATAAAGGCACTAGAGCTTACAAGCAAACAACTTCAAAGTTCGCAAATAAAGCTAAACCTACAAGTGCTTGAGCAGGCGTGCCAGCATAACTCTTTATGTTCAATTACGGATGCAATCGTAGCTTTTGATGAAAGTAACACTTTTCTCAACAAATCTAAGCAAACTTTACTTGCTGGCTCCCCGTTATCTCTTGTTGCGATTTATGAGCAGTTAAAACGCCATCGTTATACTGATTTACAAAACGCTTTTACAAGCGAGCTGGTTTTAGCGACCAACATGATCCGTCATCCCGA
>NZ_LWGA01001009.1:0-4636 GCF_001635235.1 Oleiphilus sp. HI0117
TTTGCCACCATCTTGGCTTTCAGAATTATCGGGCTTACCCTGATCCTGGTTCTCCTGGTTCTCCTGGTTCTCCTGGTTCTCCTGGTTCTCCTGGTTCTCCTGGTTCTCCTGGTTCTCCTGGTTCTCCTGGTCACTGTTTTGTTTCTGCTCGTTTTCCTGTTGAAGTTTCTCTATTAGTTCTTTGTTTGATTTTGCGTCTTGATGATCCGGGTTTTGCTTCAATACTTGCTCGTAAGCATCGAGTGCTTCCTGGAATTTTTGGTTCCTTGCCAGACTGTTCCCCAAGTTGTACAAAGCATCCTGTGAGGGGAGTGTTTCGTATAACTTCGCAGCTTGCTCGTAATTTCCAGCGCGATAATGAGCGGCTGCCTTATGTTCTATGGATTCAAATTTCTCGGCAGCCTCAGTGTAGGACTGTTGCTTCATTAGCTCTTGAGCTTGCTGGTCTTGGGTCTTAAACAAGTCTCTTGCTTCAAGGGCGTGTGAGGTTTCTGGTAAAGAAATAAGCGATATCGAAATAAACAGCGCTAGAAGTGTGTTTTGTCGATACGCAAAAAGCGCAAAAGGTATTATTAAGAATAACAGCAAATAACCGGCATCTTCCCAGGCATCAAAGGTACGAAAACTTTCTTGCTTGTCAGTATTGTTCGCTTTTGCTTTTCTCAGTCGTTCACCCGTGATATCAAGCGCCTCTAGGTCGTGATCATCTAGGGACATTTTAACCATCTTGCCGCGATTTACCCCTGCAAGACTGTCCAATAGTTTGAAAGGAGTCTGTGGGATGACGATCTCGCCCTGGCTTTTAAAATATCCTTTTCCGGGTATATCTATCGGCCCGCCTTCTTTGGTACCTACTGCAAGAACATCTAGATGGATATTCTTGCTACTCAAGGCATCTGAAATACGTTCATTTTGCTCTTGCGTGCTACTGTCTGCAATCAGGATAACGCGACCTGATCGTGAGTTGTTTTGTTTGAATAGCTCAATTGCTTGGTTCACGGCATTATCTGGTCTGCTTCCGATAACCGGCATAATAAAAGGGTCAAGTGCTTCAAGGCTGGCTTTGATTGTATTTATGTCATCTGTTAAGGGTGTAACGATATGACTATCCCCAGAAAATACGATAAGTGAGGTGTTTCCTTCTGTGCGCAGTGCTAGCAGGTCGTGAAGTTTCTGCTTTGCTCTAACGAGTCTGCTGGGTTTTACATCGGTGGCAAGCATTGATACGGATAGGTCAAGAATGACTACCATATCGTCTTGTAGTTGTGCAACGGGCCTAGGTTTTTGTTCCCAGCTCGGGCCAGAAAGCCCAATAATGGCTAGCAATAACAACAAAATTGGCGGCCAGTTTTTTTTGCCTGATTCATTATCACTGGATGCAGGAGTTAAATGCTTCAAAAGCTCAGGGTCGATGCTTCGGCTCCAATCTCCGCTTCGTTGATTAAACTGCCGCAGGATAAGCCAGACAAAAGGCAGTGCTAGCAAGCAAGTTAGCCAAAATGGACGTAAAAAATGAAAATTGGCGAGTAAATCTAGATTCACTATTGCTTGTCTCCTCTTAGGGAAGAGAAGAAAGTGGTAAAGCGTGAGCTAGATGCATAACTCACAACTAAAGCGGCCAGATAAAAACACAGGCTTATTGACAGGAAATATACAAGCAAAGATTTAGTGGGCCGATAGCTTCTGCTGTCTTGTTCGATTGGTTCAAGCTCATTGATGAGCTGGTATATCGCGTTTAATTCTTCAGTGTTTCGGGCCCTAAAATACTTGCCGTCAGTGACTTCGGCAATTGCATTTAGCATGTCTTCGTCCAGATCAGCTGAGGGGTTGACCTTTTGAGTGCCAAAAAAGCTTCGTCGGTAAAGCTCGTCGGCACCAATACCAATCGTATAAATAATGATGTCTTCTTGAGCTGCTAACTGTGCAGCTTTTTCGGGGGGGATCTCGCCAGCGGTATTCGCGCCGTCGCTAAGTAATATGAGAACGCGGCTATCTTTCGGTCTTTCCCTTAGGCGTTTAACACCAAGACCGATAGCATCGCCGATAGCCGTTGCTTTACCTGCCATACCTAAGTAAGCCTCTTGCAGTAGTGTGTTGACCGTTTTTGTGTCGAATGAAAGCGGCGATTGGATATAGGGCTCAGAGCCAAACAGTATTAAGCCGATGCGGTCACCTTTTCTTTGCGTAACGAAGGAAGAGACAACATTTTTGACAACGTCCAAGCGAGATACAAACTCATCATCTAATTTAAGGTCTGTTTCTTTCATGCTTGGTGATATATCGATTGCCAGCATCAAGTCTCTTCCACTTAGCGGGAGGTTTACTTTTTCTCCGTAGTAAGTAGGCCTGGAGGCTGCAACTATTAGAAAACACCACGCAAAAGCCAGTAGGTATTTACTTAGTTTGCTATGGGTTTTTCCTTCTGGTGCACGTGACAGTTTCAGTGCTTTTACTGTTTCATAGAGTGGAAGCTGCGGCGCTCTATAGTTTGTGGTGCTTTGATTTGCTCGCCGAGGGATGAGCAAAGGAATTGGCAAAAGTAATAGCGCAAGAGGCCAAACTAGCCCAAAGTTAAGTGCTTCTAAGAGATTATCAAGCATGACGTAGGCCTCGAATCCATTTTTCGATTAGCATCAATTGCTCGGTATTTATACGAGGGCAATTCCGTTGGTAAATCTCGTGACAGAGGATGTCTAGTAAGTCGCTCGGCAGTATTACTTTGTTTTGCGTTGTGTTGAGAGTATCGCCCCATTTGTCAGCGGTGTCGCTAAGGTGTGCAGTAGAGCTTGAGTTCCCGGCAAGGCATCGCTTTAGGAGTATGTTTATTTCGGTAGCTAGCTCGAAGTTATCCCAACTTTTTGAGTTGTGGGTTATTGCTTTAAGTTCAAGTAAGGCTACCCTGCGCCAGGCATTCCGTTGTCTATGTCTTATGAAAAAAGTAAGACCAAGCGCAATAGCGATGACCGAAATAACAATTAAAGCCCACCAGCCAAAAGCTAGCGGCCACCAGGTGATATCCACGGGAGGGTGGATATCTTTTAGTTGGTCTAATGGCGATGATGGGTTCATGGTGTTATTGAGTCACTATCTGCTGTAATTGCGCAGAATTTCTTGGAGACAGTGGCTAGTTTCCTGATGTGTAGACAGATTTATTAATAAGGATTTAAAACGTTTGCTCATTTCTTCTAACTGGTTTTTGTGTTGAGTCGCCCAGGCGCTGTAGTCGGATCGAACTTGTGCCGAGTTTGAGTTGATGAGCAGAGTTTGTTGGCCATCAGATACAGGGTGTAAGCCTGGTGGAGGAAGCTCTTCCTCTAGAGGGTCATAGCTACGAATGAAGAGTAACTCATTGTGCCTACTAAGGGCCTTAAGTGCTTTTTCAGTTTCCTGATTAAAGTGTAAAAAGTCGCTGATGATAACGATAAGCGTACCTGGCTTTGCAAGTCTGACCGCTTCTATTAGTGCCTTATCAAGCGAGAAAGAAGGGGGAATTTTGCTATCTTCTATATTCAAGGCTTGGTTAAACTGACTAAGAAAATTAATGTATTGCATTACTGACTTGCGACTACGCGCTGGCTTTACTTCGTGATGTGCAATGTCAGAGAATACTATGCCTCCAACGCGGTCATTGTGGTCGAGTGCAGACCATGCGAACAAGGCAGCAGCTTCGGCAGCTCTAACGGACTTGAAGCTATGTTTGCTACCGAAAAACTGGCTTTTACTCTGATCACAAATAACTAGGAGTGGGCGTTCGCGTTCTTCGTTAAATAGTTTAGTGTGAGGCGTCTGGCGCCGTGCTGTAACGCGCCAATCGATACTCCGAACGTCGTCACCAGGCTGATATACACGAACTTCTGCGAACTCCATGCCTCGACCGCGGAATTTGGATAGGTGTGAACCGCTTTGGGGGCGCGAAATAGCTTTTGCTTTTCTGAGTTTTAGATTTTTTGCCTGCCAACGTAAACGCGCAAGCGCCTGCACCGAAGTATAAGGCCCCTGGTCGAGGTTGGGAATTGAGTCTGAATTAGTAACAGGCATTGATTATGCTACAGGAACGCGGTGAATTAGTTCATTGATCACATGATCGGCTGTTATACCGTCTGCTTCAGCTTCAAAGCTGATGATAATGCGATGACGAAAGACGTCGTGAAGTACGGCGCGAATATCGTCAGGGCTAACGAAATCTTTGCCATTTAACCATGCATAAGCACGTGCGCAGCGATCTAGGGAAATTGTTGCGCGTGGACTGGCGCCGAAATCGATCCAGCGACCCAGGTCTTCACCGTATTGTGTAGGTTGACGCGTCGCAATCGTAAGGTGGACAAGATATTCCTCTACAGCTTCGCTCATATGGATTGCAGACATCTCTTTCCTGGCTTGGAAGATCTCAGACTGAGCAAGTTCTAATACCTCTTCGTTCAATGGCGTGTCATCGTGCTCGCTTCTGGCTAGTCGCAATATTTCCTTTTCGGACTCAAGGTTGGGGTAGTCGATCTTTACGTGCATTAAAAAACGATCTAACTGCGCTTCGGGCAGGGGGTAGGTGCCTTCTTGTTCGATTGGGTTTTGCGTGGCCATTACTAAGAATAAACTATCAAGCGGGAAGGTTTGTTTGCCAACGCTTACTTGTCGCTCG
>NZ_LWGA01001010.1:0-4127 GCF_001635235.1 Oleiphilus sp. HI0117
CAGCAAGCCAGCTCGTTATGACCCCGGTATCAATGTGAGCTACCAGCACATGGCATCACATTATAAAACGGCGATCATTCCCGCTAGGCCACTCAAGCCCAAGGATAAAGCAAAAGCAGAAAACGCGGTATTGATCGTGCAGCGCTGGATACTGGCTCGACTACGACATCAAACCTTCTTCACGCTGGCAGATCTAAATCAGACTATTAAGGTCTTGCTAGATGACCTTAACCGCCGTGCCTTTAAGAAACTACCGGGTTCCCGCTTAAGTCAATTTGAAGCCTTGGATAAGCCAGCGCTTAAATCGCTTCCCGCGAAGCATTATGAGTATGTCGAGTTCAAACTTGCACGCGTTAATATCGACTACCACATAGAGTTCGACAAGCATTATTACTCAGTACCTCATCATCTGGTGAAGTCTCAAGTAGAAGCCCAAGCAAGCCAAGATAGCGTTGCTATTTTCTTCAAAGGAAAACAGGTTGCACGACATGCTAGGAGCTTGCGCCAAGGGGGTTTTACCACCAATGCTCACCACATGCCTGAGCCCCATCGAAAGCACCAAGCCTGGACGCCGGAGAGACTGATCTCTTGGGGCGCTCGAATCGGGCCTGCAACGCAATCCATCGTACTAAACCTACTCGAACAAAAGAAGGTACCCGAACAAGCTTATCGAGTCTGCTTGGGTTTACTGAATCTGGCAAAACAATACACACCAGAAAGATTAGAAGCCGCTTGCTTACGGGCTCAGCATATCAATGCCCGACGACTGGCAAATATTAAGTCCATATTAGAAAGCAATATGGATCAACTGCCACTTCCATTATCACCTCAGACTTCGCCATCACCTCAAACAGAGACTCATCGTAACGTGCGCGGCGCTGATTACTACCACTAAAAACCCACCCCAAAACCAATAGGAAAAAACATGTTAGAAACACAAAGCTTACAGCAACTTCGACAGCTCAAGTTAACCGGTTTAGCCGAAGCACTAGAGATGCAGTTTAATCAACCCAATACCTATGAAGAGCTTAGCTTCGCCGAACGAATTAACCTAGCAGTACAACAAGAAGTGACTTACCGGCACGACAAACGCTTACAACGATTGCTCAAGGCTGCTCGCTTCAAGGTCACCGCTAGAATGGAAGATATCGACTACAGCCACCCACGTGGCTTAAAGCAAAGTACAGTCGCGGGCTTGCAAAGCAATACCTGGATAAGCAAAGGGCAAAATCTGGTAATGACGGGACCAACAGGCTGCGGAAAAACCTATCTTGCTTGTGCATTAGGACATCATGCCTGTCTGCACGGTTATCAAGTACGATACTTCAGAGCCTCGCGGTTGTTCGAGCAGCTGACCATCTCACACGGCGATGGTAGCTACCTAAGACTCTTAAACCAAATAGCCAAGGCTGATGTTCTAATTATCGATGACTGGGGCTTGGAGGCTTTAACACAGCCTCAAAAAAATGATCTACTCGAAATTATGGAAGATCGCCACAACAGTAAATCGACCATAGTGACTAGCCAATTACCGATGACGAAGTGGCATAAATTTATCGACGATCCGACCTTGGCTGACGCCATATTAGACCGGCTACTGCATAACGCTCACAAACTTAACTTAAAAGGAGAATCGATGAGAAAAGTACTAACTTCGTTGACTGAAGATGATCACTTGAAGTAAAAAGACAACTCACGATGCATGGATGGGAAACAAGTGATCACGTTCAGCGCAACGGCTGATCAGTTTTAGCGGAATACGCACCTGATCATTTGCCTCTTGATCGGATAATTGCTTATGAAACATCCGGTACAACTGGGCACGCGTTAACGATACCATCTCATCCCATCGTCGCAGCAAGATACAGCGCTTATCATAAGAAAGCTCTATTGTGGAATTACGTGGATACGGGAGAGTTCCGAAGTGATCTCGCTGTTATCTTGGCAGGGTTTCAAGAGAGTTGTTTCACTTATGCGTCTGTGTCTCCCTATCTGAACAATAAAGCGTTGTTGAAGTTAAATTTTCATCCAAACGATTGGGGTAGTCCTGATGATCGGGAGCTTTACATCGACCTCAACAAACCAGACCTTATCTCTGGCGACCCAATATCTTTGTCAGAACTTTCAATGATCCCGTTTAGGCATCGGCCGAAGGCAATACTCAGTACGTCAATGACTTTGTTGAAAGCAGTTCGGGATGATTTTGAATCTCGGTATAAGTGTCCGATCTTAGATTTATATTCTCTGAATGAGGTTGGGCCAGTAGGTTGCAGTGTGCCCGGCAAAGAAGGCTTTCGACTTCTTCAGTCAAAACTTCTAGTCGAGATCCTTGATGCCAATGGCAATCCGGTTGATTGCGGAGAAAGAGGGGAGATTGTTTTGACCGGTGGGTTTAACGATTATCTGCCGTTGATACGTTATCGCACCGGTGATTTTGGAAGACTCGAGCTTGAAGACGGGCATTGGTACATCAGAGATCTAGAAGGGCGGCCGCCGGTTCAGTATAAGACTAAAGATGGTGTATGGCTTAACAATGTTGATGTCACGCATATGCTACAGAAATTTCCATTATCTCAGTTTTCTTTGCATCAATATGCAGAAGGTACACTGACTATAACTTTGCCGAATGAGACGTATTCGGATTCAATTAAACAGTTATTGGAAACTAAGCTTGGCCAACAGGTTCAGATCAATCTGTTTGAGAAAGTAAGCAGCGATAAAAAAATAATTCAATATTCAAGTGATTTAAGGAACATATTTTGATTAGCTATTTGGAATGGTCTGCAAACGCAGTATTTGTTATCAGCGTCATATTGGCAGCGAGAAACAATGTAAACACGTGGTGGACTGGTATCATAGGCTGCGGCTTGTTTGCCGTTCTGTTCTATCAGGTCAATCTCTATGCAGACGTCACGCTGATGGTGTTCTTCATACTCACGAGCATCTATGGCTGGATGTATTGGGGGGCTAAAAAACAATTACACCCGATTCAGCGAACCAAAATGACAAATTTCGTTTCATTCATAGCAGCTGCAGTCTTAGCAACCTTAGCCTATGGATGGCTTTTGCATGAGATGACGGATGCGTACGCGCCATTTATCGATTCAATTGTTCTCATGTTTAGCGTTCTTGCGCAGTTTCTTTTGATGAAGAGAAGGCTAGAGACATGGGTTTGCTGGTTGATCGTAGATACCGTCGCTGTCCCGCTTTACTTCTCCCGAGAGCTTTATCTGACGGCGTTTGTGTACGGCTTGTTCTGGTGCAATGCGTGGTATGGGCTGTATTCGTGGATAAAAATATACAGGAGTGAAAATAAGGGAGAAAAGACTTGGCAACAAAGCCCTTTAAGCGCGGATTAGTCGTTGGAAAATTTTCACCTCTTCATAAAGGGCACGAGTATCTAATACAAAACGCATTTAATCAGTGTGAAGATGTTGTCGTCATCAGCTACTCAAGGCCTGAGTTTCCATCCTGCTCTGCCAAGATAAGAGAGCATTGGATAAAATCAGTTTTTCCATCCGCTAGCGTTCTGTGTGTTGATGCTGCCACGGTCGAGTCTTGGCGAGCTCATAGCGCTTGGAATCTTCCAATGCCCAGCAATAGTGAAGCTGACCATATGCATCGGCATTTCACCTATCGACTTCTTTCATACAAGTTTGGTTTGGAAGTTGATGCAGTCTTTACGAGTGAAGAATATGGGGATGGCTTCGCTCAATTTCTGAGTGATCCAGCGACTGGTTTTGGTTCTCCTGTCGAGCATGTTTGTGTCGACCTCAACAGGGAAACTTATCCGGTAAGTGGCTCACTTATGCGTTCTACTCGGAACCAAGACAATGGGCTAATCGATCAATCTGTCCAAGCTGACTTTAGCGTCCAAAAGATTGTTTTCCTAGGGGCTGAATCAACAGGTAAATCAAAGCTATCTCGGCTTCTCTCTGAACAATTTAATGAGCCGCTGGTTGAAGAATACGGCAGAGATTTATGGGAAGAAAAAAATGGCGACCTTACGCCAGAAGATCTGATAGATATTTGCATTACACAGACTCATAAAGAGGATCTCGCTCAGAGACAGGCGAGACGGTATATCTTTTGTGATACTTCTCCTGTTACAACGCTTTGCTATTCAC